>JAUNWC010000338.1 GCA_030540495.1 Bacteroidota bacterium | reverse complement strand
AACTTTAATAAGCAAAATTTAAAAACTTGTGAGGTTCTTTAAGGATTGAAAGAGAATTAAAGAACCTCTTTTTTTATAACAATGTTATGATTTCTATACTTATACCGATATATAATTATGAGGTGGGCAGAGTGGCAAAGGATTTGTTACAACAATGTCAAGCCTTAGGAAAAGAATACGAAATTATTTTGGCAGACGATGGCTCTACAAATGAGGATATTAGAAAAAAAAACAAAACTCTCTTAGCCACAATAAATGTTAATTATATAGAGGTAAAGAATAATATAGGGCGTTCAAAGATAAGGAACTTTCTTGCCAAAGAAAGCAAAGGAGATATGCTCTTGTTTTTGGATTGTGATAGTGGAGTGGTAAGAAAGGATTTTGTTAGTAAGTATTTGTATTGTAGCAAAGATTATGATGTAGTTTCTGGAGGTACGATTTATTGTGAGAAAGAAAAGGTCTCGCCTCAATATTTGTTGCATTGGACCTCGGGCAAAGAAAGAGAAGAAGGCAAAAAACATTTTACCACAAATAATTTTTTGATAAAAAAAGAGGTCTTTGAAAAAGTTTGTTTTGACGAAAGTATCAAAGGCTATGGACACGAAGATACTATTTTGGGAGAGGAGATGAGAGAAAAAGGTTATAGGATAGGACATATAGACAACCCTGTAGAGCATTTAGGATTGAAAACAAACGATAAATTTATTTCTGATATTTCTAACGCCTCAAAGAATCTTGCCCTCCTATATAAGCAAGAAAAATATAAGCCTTATTTGGAGAACATTACTTTGATAAAAGCCTATAAAAAAATAAGAAACATACATTGTAATAAGATTTTTTTATTTTGTTTTAAAGTTTTAAAACCATTTATTTTCAATAATTTGAAAGGTAAAAGACCAAATATAAAACTTTTGGATATGGTAAAGTTATATTCTTTTATAACTATAGAAGAAAAAGAGAATGCTCATTATTTAGAATATAATGGTAGAGCAAGACAATAACGATATGTCTTTTGCATAATTCGAAATAAACACAACACAGTTACAGTGCTTATAATTGGCATATTGACAGGGGTGGTGTTGGTTTTGCTTTTTATAGTGTTTAGAGGCAATAGTGTTGTTGTGGCAAACTTTGAAAACAAGAAACAAAACAACAAGAAAACTACTAAACCATACGAAAAGAAAGATAAAAACACAACTAACACTACTAAAACCATTTACTATAAGGGTAAGTCAAATCAATATCTTGTTTATCAGAACGATACTTTGGACAATGAAAAGACGGAAGAAAAGAGAAAGTTTGAATATCAATCTATAGTTATAGACCTAAATACTGCAGATACTTTGGATTTGCAACTTGTTAGAGGAATAGGCAAAGTTTTTGCCAAACGAATATATAACTATGGCAAAAGACTTGGAGGTTATCATAGCAAAGAACAATTAAGGGAAGTATATGGAATAAATGACACTATTTTTAGGAAAATAGCCTCCCAAATAACCCTGCAAGATAGCAATGTAAGAAAAATAGATATTAACACCGACAATATAAAAACATTATCCAACCACCCTTATATAGATTATTATTTGGCTAAGGCTATCATACAATTTAGA
>JAUNWC010000037.1 GCA_030540495.1 Bacteroidota bacterium | reverse complement strand
AAATGAGGAAAAATTATATAAGGCTATTTCTTTTTACAAAGTTACGAAGAAATTTAGACCTGTGCAAGCATTTGCAAAAATTTTTTTTCTAACTGATTGATTCTCAGTAAACCGATTGGAGGCTTTTTTATAGGTTATTTTAGGTTAGCATAGGTTGTTATAAGTTAGAGGCACAGCCTCCTTTTATAAGGGCAAAGCCAGTTGTTAGGTTGTTATAGGTTGAGATAGGTTATAATAGGAGACGCTTAAGCGTATGACAAAAAGTAACGGCTTTGCCCTCCTATCTTAACCTATGCTAACCTATAGGAGCCACAGGCTCCAACCTATGCTAACTTATAAAAGGAGGCTTTGCCTCCAACCTATCATAACCTAAAACAACTTATCCTAACCTTTAACTGTTATAAATCTGTGCGGGGTTCTATTATTGTTCCCCATTCGCGTTTGACGGCTCTTTTATTTACTATTTTTATATGCTCTATTGCATATCTTCCATTAGGATGAGTGGCAATAACATCTATTACTCCGTCTTGGTGTTTAAGTACTACCTTATTCATGTTGTAGTGATTTTTCTTTTTATAAGTGTAGCAAAACATCTCTTCGGGTTTTGTAGGTTTGTAGTTAGGGCAGTCGTATTCATGTACTTTGCAATTAAAAATCTCTCTCCAAGAGTTTCCCGTATAAGAAAAAATACGAAAGTAATTAACATTGGAATAATCTCTATAAACACTCATAAGAGAAATTTCATCTCCGCCGTCTCCATCCAAATCTCCCTCATTTACAAGAAAATAAACGCCAAGGTCGGTATCTAATTCCAAAGGAGTAATTTCATCATTGTCCGAAAAAATCTTTGTTGCACTCTCATACAAAGTTTCCTCAAAACCATCTCCGTCAAAATCCCCTCTTATACTAAAACGGGTAGAATTAGTTTTGTTCCATTTCCACTCAGAAGGAGCAAGGTCGTTGGTTATAACATCCATCCAAGGTCTTATTTTCTCTATACTATCCTCTTCTTGCTGTGCATACAAAGAAAAAGAAAAAGCAAAAAACAATGCTAATATGCTTAAAATCTTATATTTCATAACTATTTTTTTTATTTATTTTTATCCTATATCATCATAACGCAAATTTCCTATAATATATTCTTGTCTGTTTGGAGAATTTGCTCCCATAAAGAATTTTAATGTATCGGGGATGCCAGACTCTTTTGTCAATATTACAGGGTCTAAACGAATATCTTTGCCTATAAAGTTAGAAAACTCTGAAGGAGAAATTTCACCCAAGCCCTTAAATCTTGTTATCTCTACTCCTTGTTTTAGTTTTTTTGCAGCCTCGTCTCTTTCTTGCTCAGTGTAGCAATATATGGTTTGTTTTTTGTTTCTAACTCTAAACAAAGGTGTTTGCAAAATATATACATGCCCACTCCTTACCAAATCAGGAAAGAATTGCAAAAAGAAAGTCATCAAAAGCATACGAATATGCATACCATCCACATCGGCATCTGTGGCTATAACTATGTTGTTATACCTCAAATTGTCCATATCCTCGTCTATGTTCAAAGCATTATGCAAAAGGTTGAACTCTTCGTTTTTATAGACAATTTCTTTACTTTCTCCATATGAATTATAAGGCTTACCCCTAAGAGAAAAAACGGCTTGAACATTAGGGTCTCTGCTCTTGGTAATGGAGCCAGAGGCTGAGTCTCCCTCGGTTATAAATAGAGTGGTTTCCAATCTTCGCTCGTCTTTGCTATTGTAATGTACTCTGCAATCTCTTAGTTTTTTGTTTGTCAATGAGGCCTTTTTCGCTCCCTCTTTGGCTAACTTCTTAACGTTTTGCAGTCCCTTTCTTTCTTTTTCGTTTCTTTGTATTTTTTGTAAGATAAGTTCAGCAACTTCTTCGTTGATATGAAGATAGTTATCCAACCTTCTTTTTACTATTTCGTTGATATAGTTTCTAACCGTTATACCTTTTTCTTTGTCATAATCTACACTACCAAGTTTTGTTTTGGTCTGCGATTCAAAGACTGGCTCTTTTATCCTTAAACTTATGGCTGAAACTATGCCCGAACGAATATCCGAAGGCTCGTAATCTTTTTTAAAAAAGTCTTTCATTACCTTTACAATAGCCTCTCTAAAAGCCGCCAAGTGTGTTCCTCCCTGTGTGGTGTTTTGACCATTGACAAAGGAATGGTGTTCTTCGGTTAGCACCTTATCCGAATGGGTAAAGGCAAATTCAAAATCATCCTCCTTTATATGTATTATAGGATACAAAGGCTCAGAGTCCATATTGTTGTTCAACAAGTCTAAAAGCCCGTTAGGAGAACGATACTTTTTGTCGTTAAAAAGCAAAGTAAGTCCGTGATTTAGATAAGCATAGTTCCAAATCATTTTTTCCACATATTCGGTAATGTAAGAAAAATTGCCAAACAACTCTCTATCGGGTATAAACTCTATAAGCGTACCATTAGGCTCCCTACACTCTTCTATGGGATATTCCTTAATCAATTCTCCTTTGGAAAATTCTGCTATTTTTGTTTGATTATCTACTATGCTCTGTACCCTAAAAAAAGAACTTAAAGCATTAACAGCCTTGGTTCCTACTCCGTTCATTCCCACAGATTTTTTGAAAGTATTGGAGTCATATTTTGCTCCCGTGTTCATTTTTGCAACACAATCTATGGTTTTGCCCAAAGGTATTCCTCTGCCATAGTCTCTTACTCTTACCTTGCCGTTTTCGTAATCTATATTTACCTCTATTGTCTTGCCATTGCCCATGGCAAACTCGTCTATAGAATTGTCTATAACCTCCTTAACCAAAACATAAATACCATCATCGTTTGAGGCTCCGTCTCCAAGTTTGCCTATATACATACCCGGACGCAAACGTATATGTTCGTTCCATTTAAGAGTTATAACATTGTCTTCTCCGTAACCTGTGATATTCTTTTTTTCTACTTCCATAATAACAAGTTGCAAAGTTACATTTTTTTTGAAAATATTTCACCCTTCTCTCTTCAAAAAAGCATCCTCTACCCTACTCCACTCTTTATTTCTTTTCTTGTATGAAAAATTGTTTTATGTTTTCGGTTATATATTTTTGTTGCTCAATGGAAAGTTCTGTATGCATAGGCAAAGAAAGTACCTCTGAGCAAAGCCTATCTGTGTTTGTCATTTCATTGCCTTTGCGAGAAACTAAGGAAAGAGCCGTTTGTTTATGCAAAGCAATAGGATAATAAATAGCGGTGGGGATATTCTTTGATTTCAAATAGGTTTGCAAATCATTTCTTTTTTTCTCCATTACTTTTATTGTATATTGATTAAAAGTGTGTGTGGAGTTTGGACTTTTTGAGGGTAAGATTATTTGCTCTAAGTTTTTTAGTTCGTTGTTATATATGTTTGCTACCTCTTGTCTTTTCTTTAAATATTGGTCTAAATATTTTAATTTCACTTGCAGTATTGCCGCTTGCAGAGTATCTAAACGAGAATTAACTCCTATGCGTTGGCTATTATATTTTTGTTTGGAACCATGATTTGCTATCATACGCAATTTTTCTGCCAAAATATCATCATCTGTAAATATTGCTCCTCCATCTCCATAGCAAGCAAGGTTTTTGGTAGGAAAGAAAGAAGTACAGCCTATGTTTCCTATGGTACCAAGTTTCTTTGCTGAACCGTCAGAAAAAATACTTTCTGCTCCAAATGATTGTGCATTGTCTTCTATTACATATAGGTTATATTGTTTGGCTATGGATAGGATTTCTTCCATTTCTGCGGACTGTCCAAAAAGATGTACCACTATTATTGCCTTTGTTTTTATGGAAATAGCCTGTTTGATATTTTTTGCCGTTGTATTAAAATTATTATAATCCACATCCACAAACACAGGTCTTAATCCCAACAAAGCAATAACCTCAGCCGAAGCAATGAAAGAAAAAGAAGGACAAATAACCTCATCGTTTGGTTTAAGGTCTAAGGACATTAGGGCTATTTGCAAAGCATCCGTTCCATTTGCACAAGTTATTGCATATCTTACTCCCAAATATTCTTTAAGACTCTGCTCAAATTCCTCCACTTGCCTACCCTTTATATACTGCGAGGAAAACAAAACCTCATCTACTGATTTTCTTATTTCGTCCTTTATTCTCAAATACTGATTTTTCAAATCCACCATCTTTATTTCCATATTCCTTTCCTCCCGTCTTTTTATTGTAAAGAAATAATTTTCACGTCCTTAAAATTATCAATAACCTTTGGCAACAAAAAATTGTATTTGTATCTTTTGGCTTTTAACTCCAATGAAACCACTATCTCAGTATTTTCTTTTTCCACAGAACACTCTCTTACCACAAAGCCATCTTTTTGCAAAACATCTATGATTTTGTTTATCTCTCCCTGTTCTTTGCAAGAAAAAACAACAGATAAATGTCTAAAAGTAAGTCTCTTTGCTCCAAAATTCAAAAGACTTAAAGCCAAGAGAACTATTATTGTGGTTGCTATGGAAAGAAAATACATTTTACAACCCACTGCCAAGCCTATTGCTCCTGTTACCCATATACCTGCTGCTGTAGTTAGTCCTCTTATAAATTTGCGTTGAAATATTATGGTTCCCGCTCCCAAAAATCCCATACCTGTTACCACTTGCGAGGCTATACGCGAGGGGTCAAAGGAAACGGATTTGTGTCCCAAAAATTCCTCGAAACCATATTGCGAGATAATCATAAACAGAGTTGCTCCCACAGCCACAAGAACATGCGTGCGAAAACCTGCCTCCTTTGCATGATATTCTCTTTCCAAACCTATTGCTCCACCAAGCAAAGCAGCAACGACTATTCTTACAACAAAATCCCAATACATTTCTTTTCTTTTTTCTTATAACGCAAGGAAGGAAAGATTATTTTAAGTTATAAGAAAGCAAAAAAAATTATATCTTTGCAAAGTAATTGTAAGAAGCAAAAAACTATGGGCAAAGAAAATAATGCGAAACACATAGTAACAAGACGTTTATCCAAAGAGGTTAGGGTTGGAAATATTGTTATAGGAGGGAATAATCCTATAGTGGTGCAGAGTATGACAAACACAGATACTTTGAATACCCAAGCCACAGTGGAACAAACAAAAAGATTGGTGGATTGTGGTTGTCAGATGGTAAGAATAACTGCCTCAGAAGAAAAAACCGCTAACAATCTTTATAACATAAAAAACAGCCTTATAAAACAAGGTTATCAAGTACCTTTGGTGGCGGATATACATTTTAATCCTAAGGCTGCCGAAATATCTGCCTCTTTAGTAGAAAAAATAAGAATAAACCCGGGAAACTATGTGGATAAACATTGGGAAGAAAACTTTAACGAAACGCAATACAAGGATATTTTAAAAAAAGCCCAAGATAATATTTTTCCTTTGGTGGATATTTGCAAGAAGTATTCCACTGCTATACGCATAGGAGTAAATCATGGCTCACTTTCCAAACGCATACTTTATAAATATGGCAACACTCCTTTGGCTATGGCTGAGAGTGCTATGGAATTTCTGAGAATGTTTGCTCAGATGGATTTTTATGATATAGTGGTCTCTATGAAGGCAAGTAGCGTAAAGGTTATGTATGAGGCAAACAAAATACTGATAAACAAAATGCAAAAAGAAAATCTTAATTATCCTTTACACCTTGGCGTAACCGAAGCCGGCAATGGAGAGGATGGAAGAATAAAAAGCATTTGCGGAATAGGAGCATTATTATCCATGGGAATAGGAGATACTATAAGAGTTTCTCTGACCGAAAAACCTGAGAACGAAATACCCGTTGCACTTTCTATAGCCTCTGCATTCAAAGATATTTACACAAAAGATAAAACCAACAAATATAACAAAGAAGAAAGGGAGATAAGAAAAATATCTCTTGCATCTAAAAAATTAATGGATAAGGAGCAAAAAACTCTTTATTGGAAAGAGGAAGAAACAAAAAAACAAGTATTGCAAGCCACAGGAATAAAAGTTTTTAAAACAGAATTTATTGCTTGTCCATCTTGTGGAAGAACAAAATATGATATACAAGAGGCTTTGGAAAAAGTTAAGCAACGTTGCTCCCACCTCGCAGGAGTAAAGATAGCAGTAATGGGATGCATAGTCAATGGACCAGGAGAAATGGCTGATGCAGACTATGGTTATATTGGTTGTGGGCAAGGAAAAGTTAATTTGTATAGAAAAGCAAAATTGGTTTATAGTAGCGTAAAAGAAGAGGAGGCATTGGACAAACTTATCTCTATGATAAAACAAGACGGACTTTGGAAAGAAAAACAATAAAAGAAATGAAAAAAGAATTTGATTATTTGATAGTGGGTGCTGGGCTGTGCGGAAGCCTGTACGCTAATATGCTAAGGGGGGGGGTAAAAAATGCTTAGTTATAGACAAAAGAAAGCATATTGGAGGCAATCTTTATTGTGAAAAGATAGAAAATATCAATGTCCATAAATACGGAGCGCACATTTTTCATACCTCAAACCAAAAGGTTTGGGAATTTGTAAATTCCTTTGTGGAATTTAACAGATATACAAATTCTCCAATTGCCAATTATAAAGGAGAACTGTATAACCTTCCTTTTAATATGAATACTTTTTATCAAATGTGGAAGGTAAAAACTCCCGAACAAGCAAAGGCTAAGATAGACGAACAAAGAGAATATATTCGCCAACTTATGCAAGAAAAGGCTCTGACCTGCGCACCAAACCTTGAATGGCAAGCAAAACTTCTTGTGGGAGAAGATATATTTGAAAAACTTATAAAAGGATATACCGAAAAACAATGGGGTAGAGAGTGTAAAGATTTACCTGCTTTTATTATCAAAAGATTGCCTGTACGTTTTGTTTTTGATAACAATTATTTTAACGATACTTATCAAGGTATTCCAATAGGCGGATACAATAGACTTATTAACGCTTTACTTAGTGGTGCAGAAGTTAGAGTAAATACAAACTTCTTTGAATGTAGGGAATATTTTTCTAATATTGCAGAAAAAATAATGTTTACCGGGAAAATAGATGAATATTTTGATTATAGATTTGGTAAGTTGGAATATAGGAGTGTAAGATTTGAAACAGAAATAAAAGACACTGCCAACTATCAGGGCAATGCTGTGGTAAATTACACCGATAGAACAACTCCTTATACAAGAATAATTGAGCATAAACATTTTGAAAGTTTTGGCAACGAGGTTTGGGAAAATCCCAAAACCGTTATTTCAAAAGAATATCCCGAGGAATGGAACGAAAACATAGAACCTTATTACCCTATAAACGACAAAAAGAACTCCGACCTATATAATAAATATAAGGAATTGGCAGATAAGGAAGATAATGTAATATTCGCAGGACGTTTGGCAGAATACAAATATTATGATATGGCTCCAATAGTAGAAAAAGTTTTAAATGAATTTGAATAAAAAATAATGCTTATGAAAGATATACTTATAAATCCACAAATGATATATTATGACAAGGAGGACAAACCTTATACTCCTTATGTAAAAGCAAGAGTTGATATTGCTTATTTTTGCAAACAAGCGGGATTTGAAATTTTGGACGTAAATTACAAACATAGCAAATTTGCTCCTTTGCGTTCTTTATACAAACTTATAAGCCACATAAGAGCAATAAAACATTTAAACAAAGGTGACAGAGTTTGGTTTGAACACCCAGAACCTTTATTATATGTGTTTTATATATTGTTGCTAAAAATCATAAAAATCAAGCAATGTAAAATCTTTTTTATAACAATGGATTTGCATTATTTACTCTACAAACAGGATATGAGAAAAGAAATAAATTTGCTCAACCTATCTGATTTTACCGTATTGCATGCAGAGAATATGAAAAAACTTGCACTTGAATATGGAGCAAAATGCAAAATAGAATGCCTACACTTCTTTCCTTATCATACTACCGACAAAATGATAGAAAAAGAAAAACTAATAGAAATGAAAAACATTATAGCCTTTGCAGGAAGTCTTTCTAACTCGGATTTTCTTTATGATTTTTTGCGTTTGGAGTTTGAGAATATAAAGGTTAGATTTTATGGTTTTAATGCTAATGTGGATTTAACTCCTTATAAGGATAAAAGTTATATGGGAAAATTTGAACCAAACGAAGTTTCTTCTATTCAAGCAGGTTGGGGCTTAGTATGGAACGGAACAAATATAGATAACTTGGAGGGAATGTTGGGAGAGTATCTAAAATATAATGCTCCTCACAAAATGTCGCTCTATCTTGTGGCGGGTATGCCCGTTATTACCCATAAGAATTGTGGTTTGGCGCATATAGTGGAGGAAAAGAATTTAGGGATAACGGTTTCTTCTCTAAAAGAATTGGACGAAAAAATTGCCTCCATAAGCATAGAAGAATACAAAAGAATAGTAGACAATGCTCGTACATATGGTAACTTTATAAGACAAGGAGGAGATTTTATGCAAATAGTACGAAGGATAAAAAACAACGAAGGTTAATGTCTTTTTATCAAAAAAATATTATAATTTTGTAGAGATAGAAAGAGTAATAAATTTTAAACAAACCTTTATACAAAGATGGCAAAAGAACAAGTAAGCGAAAACAATGAAAAGTTAGAAAAATTAAAAGTCTTACAAGCAACTTTAAGCAAAATAGAAAAAAGTTATGGCAAGGGCTCAGTTATGAAACTTGGCGATAGAACTATTCAACAAGTAGATGTAATAAAAACAGGTTCGCTTGCCTTAGACATAGCCTTAGGAGTAGGAGGACTGCCACGTGGAAGAATTATAGAAATATACGGACCCGAATCTTCGGGTAAAACAACTCTTGCTATACATTGCATAGCCGAGGCACAGAAAAGCGGAGGTATAGCGGCATTTATAGATGCTGAACACGCTTTTGATAGTGTTTATGCTCAAAAACTCGGAGTAGATGTAGATAATCTTTATATTTCCCAACCCGACAATGGAGAACAGGCTTTGGAAATAGCAGAAAATTTGATTTCCTCAGGTGCTATAGATATTATAGTGATAGACTCTGTTGCTGCACTTACTCCAAAAAGCGAAATAGACGGAGAAATGGGCGAGAGTAAAATGGGATTGCAAGCCCGTTTGATGTCTCAAGCCCTTAGAAAGATGACTTCCACCATAAGCAAAACCAAATGTTGTTGCATTTTTATCAACCAATTAAGAGATAAAATAGGGGTAATGTATGGCAACCCAGAAACCACAACGGGAGGAAATGCATTGAAATTTTATGCTTCTGTACGTTTGGATATTAGAAGGGTGCAAACCTTAAAAGAAGGAGATACTCCTTATGGCAACCATGTAAGAGTAAAAATAGTAAAAAACAAAGTTGCTCCTCCTTTCAAACAAGTAGAATTTGATTTGATTTTTGGAGAAGGTATATCCAAACTTGGAGAAGTTATTGATATAGCAGTAGAACACGATATTATAAAGAAGAGTGGCTCTTGGTTCTCCTATGGAGATACAAAGATAGGACAAGGAAGAGACTCTGTTAAACAACTATTGCAAGATAATCCAGAACTTGAACAAGAAATAGAATCTAAGGTAAGAGAAATACTTACTCAACAATAATTTG
>JAUNWC010000337.1 GCA_030540495.1 Bacteroidota bacterium | reverse complement strand
CATGAAATAAAGTAAAAATCAAACAATCTCTTTGAAACTCTTTGTCTTTTTTCCATTTGTTATTAGGGTAAAGGAATTGGTCTCTATCATTTAACCAAGTAGCCTCTATGCAAAGACGAGCAGAAAAATAAATGCAAATAGGATATACATTAATTGCTGTAATTGGTATAAGAGTGCTGTGTGAAGTCCTTTCAAAGTTAGGCTTCTGAATGCAACAATATTTAGAATTTTGAAAATCATTTCCTCTAACATCCAATATTCCAATTGCATCAGAATCTTCCTGTAATAGTTGCAACCATTCATTTATATATTTTGCATCTTTTTTTGTATAAATTTTTTTATAACCACGTCCTTTTCCTCTTATATTATATACATCGGCTTGTATGGTTTTAAATACTCTTTTTATATTTGTACTCCAAATAAAAAAGCCTATAGGAAAATTACCACTAACATTATCAAAAGACTTGGAAGGTATAATAAAAAGTGTCTCTAATTTAGCCTGAAAGATATTTCTAAAATCTTCAAAGTTTGTAGATTGCAAAGGTTTTAAGGTGGAAAAATTAGCAATCTTGCAATTTGGTATCTCCTTATATATTCTTATCAAAAACTGAGCAAATAACTCATTGGAGGCTTTGCCCAAATCTTTCTTATATCTCCTATAAGTTCGATTATCTGTCGCAACTTTTGATTTGTTACTTCCTGTCTTGGCTACAGTTTTTGCAGTGGTTGCCTCTGCATATGGTGGGTTGATGTAAATAACTAACTTTTTGCGCTTCTCTTTATCGTTTATTATATCTTGCAAAGAAGAAGGCAAATTACTAAAATCTCCGTTCAAAAAATCAAACGTAAATACATGGTCTTCCAATAAATTAGATGTACCAGATTTTATCTTTTCTTTCATTACATCCACATCAGCACTATCAAGCGTGGAGGCATAAATTCTATATTTCTCTGTCAAACCATTTAGTAAGTTGCCTGTCCCCGCTGCACAATCCCAAATATAGTATTCCTCTTGCCAATCTTCTCCCAATACTCTTGCAAGATAGTTTTGAGACAATTCTACCCACATTTGAGGAGTATAAAAGGCTCCTTTTCTTTCCCTAAAATCTTGCGGAACAAGTATATCTCTCCTATCTATTATATAATCCCAATACTCTTTCTTTGGAGGTCTTTCATAGATATTCCAAAAACGCTTATAAGCCCTTTGGTCATCCATAAAACCATGCTCCTGAAACAAACCTCCTAATATATTTGAGCCAACTTTTAATTTATATTTGTTGTGTTGCAAAACTACTTTAAGATTCTCCAAAAGGCTATTATCTTTGTCGCTTATCAAATCTGCTAAATAAAAATCTACATCCAGTATCTCCATTGTTTTTGCATCTGACCAAGAAATAGATATTGTTGGCTTTACTCTTTCTAACCACTTCTGATAAATAAAATAAAAATTGTTCTTATCTATCAAAATCTTTCTGTCTAATAGATTTCCTTCCTTAAAATTATCTTCAATAAATTCCCTTAACTCTCTTTCATCTTGTGCATAGTAAAACAAAAGACTATCCTTCTCCAAATTATCCTGTATCAAGGAATAAAGCATTTTGAAGTGAGGGTTATCATGGT
>JAUNWC010000036.1 GCA_030540495.1 Bacteroidota bacterium | reverse complement strand
CTTTTTCTACAACAATATTTCTATCCATTTCTTTCTCAATACATGATTCAACTTCGGAACGAAATACATCTATGTCAAAGTCCATAATTATTTTTTGCTCTTTTGAATCATAATGTGCAATATAGCCACTTGTATCATCTATCTTTTTCAATACATTTGCAAAAGACTCTTCTTCGCTATTACATGAAATAAAAATTGTTAAACTTGTAATAAACATTACCATTACTATGACGGAAATTTTTTTAAAATTACTCATAATTTGTACATTTTTAATTGGTTATTAATTGTCGCAAAGTTATAAATAAATTTTTATTCAGCCAAATTTTTTTGCATTTTGTTGTAAAAATAGGGGTTAGGGTAGGTTATAATAAGTTAGCATAGGTTGGGAGTAGGTTGTAATAGGTTACAGACACAACCTGTTTTATAGACGCATAAGTGTATAACAAAAAGCAATGACTTTGCCCTTATAGGTAAGCCTCAGGTTGGAGGCTATGCCTCCAACCTATTTCAACTTATAGATTATTATAGTTTATTATATCCCAATAGCACAGCCAAGATTTAAATACAAAGAACCTAATTTATTAAAAGCATAATCTGTATTTTTCTTGTCAGAACCAAAGACCTTTGTTCTTCCAATGTCAAAAGAATGTCTATAAAGACAACTAAACATTACAGAAGTGTTGTTTAGTTTAAATAAATTAACAGTCAAACCAACAGGTATAAAAAGATTATAATTCTGTTCTATGGATTGATTAATTAATATGGTAGTTGTTCCCGTATACATAGGTGTTGCTACAAACTCTTTCTCTTGTGCAAAGAGAATATCTGTATTGTAAATACCAACTCCTAAGCGAAAATCCACAGAAAATTTTTGAGATTTGCTTTGCCATAAAGGATAAGCAAAATTAAAACTTATGTTTGTTGTTTTAATTTTTAGGGAAATATCGTTATCAGCATCCAAACGAGTACCCTCTTCTTCTAAAGAAAGGAATATATAAGATTTGCTAAAATCATATCCTAAATTAAAGCCCCAAGAAAAAGAATTAACCACATTTGCCTCACAATCATAAAATTCAATTACCTTATTATTGTCGTTAAATAGTGAGGCTCCCACCAATGGCGATGCCCAAACGTTTCCTTTTTCTCTTTGAGCAAAAACATTTCCTTGTATAAGCAAAGAAAATAAACACACAAAAAATACTGCTTTTTTCATATCTGTGAAATTTTATTGTTATTAATTGTCGCGAAGTTATAAATAAATTTTTATTCAGCCAAATTTTTTATAAAAAAAATACAAAAATATTTGGTTAAGGTAGATTATAATAAGTTTGCATAGGTTACAAGCATAGGATCCTATAAGTTTGCATAGGTTAGAATAAGTTAGCATAGGAGGGCAAAGCCATTACTTCTTGGCACGCTTATGCCTCTCCTATGCTAACTTATGCTAACCTAAAATAACCTATCTTAACCTATTAGGAGGCTCAGCCTCCAACCTATGCTAATCTATCCCAACCTATAAAACAGCCTGTGCCTGTAACCTATAATTCCTTATCTTGTGTAAATAAAAATATAGTTTTTTCTATATGGATACAAAAAAAAATACTAACTTTGCAAACCGTAATTAACAAAAAAGTAAGAATCTTTATTTGAAGGAAATGTTTACCACGAGATATATCTTTGTAACGGGAGGAGTTACCTCTTCTTTGGGAAAGGGAATAATATCCTCTTCTTTGGCTTTGCTCTTAAAGGCACGCGGTTTTTCGGTTACTAATCAGAAACTTGACCCATATATAAACGTAGATCCGGGTACTCTAAACCCATACGAGCATGGGGAGTGCTATGTAACCGAGGATGGAGCGGAGACGGATTTAGACCTGGGGCATTATGAGAGATTTACCAATGTGCGTACTTCTCAAGCCAATAATGTAACCACTGGTCGTATATATCAAACTGTGATAGACAAAGAGAGGAAGGGCGAATATCTTGGTTCTACTGTTCAAGTAATACCTCATATTACTGACGAAATAAAAAACAGAATAAAGATACTTGGTAATACGGGCAAATATGATTTTGTAATAACGGAGATAGGAGGAGTTGTGGGAGATATAGAATCTTTGCCTTTTGTGGAAGCCGTGCGTCAGTTAAAAAGAGAGTTTGGCAAACAGGCTTTGGTTATACATCTTACTTACGTGCCTTATCTTGCTGCGGCAGGAGAATTGAAAACCAAACCTACTCAAAACTCAGTAAAGAATATGCTTTCCATAGGAGTGCAACCTGATATTATTGTTTGTCGTTGCGAAAAACACCTAACAGAAAGTGTTCGTGCAAAAATATCTTTGTTTTGCAATGTGGATAAAGAGTGTGTAATAGAGAGCATAGATGCCTCCACCATATATCAAGTTCCGTTGAATATTCAGCAGGAGGGCTTGGATACTCAGGTTTTGAAAAAAACAGACTCTCCTTTTGTAAATGAACCTGATTTAACTTCTTGGAAAAAATTCCTTTACAAATTGGAAAATCCTCTGAAAGAGACAAACATAGGTATAGTGGGTAAGTATGTAGAATTGCACGATGCTTACAAATCTATTAGTGAGGCTTTGATACATGCCGGTGCTTGTTTGCAAACAAAGGTTAATATTAATTGGATACACTCGGAGGAATTGGAAAAGGGAGAGAGTATTGTAAAAGAGAAATTGGATGGCTTGGATGGTATTTTGGTTGCTCCGGGCTTTGGCTCACGTGGAATAATGGGCAAAATACTTGCTTGTCAATATGCAAGAGAGAATGCTATACCTTTCTTTGGTATATGCTTGGGTATGCAGTTGGCGGTGGTAGAATTTGCTCGCAATGTTTTGGGTTGGAAAAACGCAAATAGTGTTGAAATGATGTCCTCTACTCCTTATCCGGTTATAGATATAATGGAAGACCAAAAGAAAATAAGCAATCTTGGACACACTATGCGATTGGGCAACTATCCTTGTGAGTTAAAAGAAGATTCCATTATTTTCAGGGCTTATAATCAAAAACTTATTCAAGAAAGACATAGACATAGATATGAATTTAATAATAAATATCTTTCTGATTTTGAAAAGGCTGGTATGATTGCAACGGGAATAAATCCTAATACCAACCTTGTGGAAGTTGTGGAGATAAAAGAGCACCCTTTCTTTATAGGTACTCAATTCCACCCAGAATACGCCTCCACTGTAGAAAATCCTGCTCCTTTGTTTATATCTTTTGTAAAAGCCTCTTTAAGGGAATAAATAATTATAGAGAAATTTTCTTTTTCATATTAAAAAAATACCGAATATATAAGAATATATTCGGTATTTTAAATTTATGTACTAAAAATATTTTTCTAATACTCCCACATATCTTGTTCCATATCAAACAACATTTCCTCTATTTGCTCTGACTCATACAAAGCATCCATACCTGTCAAATAATCAGAAATTCTTCTGTTATAGGTTGATGTTTCGCGAGTAATATAAGAGGTAAACATACGTTTTTGGAATATATCGTCATAACTTCTTCTTTCGGCATCATTTTTTGGATTATAAACCTCTGTATTAGCCAAAAGATATCTAACCTCAGGGTCGTTGAAACGTACCCAACCTATTTCCATAGGATTGGAAGAAACAACTCCGTCTTGCTCTTTTTGTTGGTTATACACAAGAGTAAAGCCTATAATTCTTACATCCCTTACACTTCTTTGCTTGTCTATAAACCAACGTTCTTTTATTCGCAAAGTGGTTATATCCTCTTCTACCATAGGAGTGGTTACTAAGGAGTCTTCCTCTTGCTCAAATCCGTCCAAATCAGGTTTATAAACTTTTACATAAGTGGTGTTACCCATAAGTTCTTTACGCTTAGCCCAATCATCTACTTCTTGTTTGAACTCATCGTCGTTATATACTCTAATGGTTCCATCGCTTATGGCTTGGTCTAACATAGTGAACATGTTCATTCTGCTTTGTTGAGGTACTATAGGATAGTAAAAAACTTGATTCATTTTTTCTCTAAAATCTATAGTTCTCCAAACAGCATGCTCCCACACAACATCTGCCGACCTAACGTATGGATAAACAAAAGGTTTCTTTGCCTTGTTGTTTATAGGTCTATCATAGAATTGGTCTAACTCTTCGCTTGACTCACTCTCATCTACTATTTGAGCAAAAGCATTTCCATTCAAAAGGAACAATGCACTCAACATTACAAGAACGATTTTTTTCATAATATAAAATATTTTTAGTTGTTATCTTTTTATTGTATAGTAAATACCATAGTTTGGTTGCTTGGAGCCCTTTCTCCGTCTGGTCCTTTGACTCTAAGTTCTTCCACTACTATTCTATTGCCTCTTCTAAGTTTTTGTATCTGATTGGTAATCTCTGGAGTAAAGTTGTTGCCTCTGCCTTGAATAGGAATGCTACCTTCTCCTCCTGTTATAAAGGATATTTTGTAGTTAGTAACAGTGTAGGTTACAGGGAAATCAAATCCCGTCATATCCACACGAAAACCTCTATTTGCCAACAAAGCCTCCTTAGTAACCTTTCCGCCTGAGAAATTACCTATCTTGACAGTAGCATCAGGAATACGTTTTATTCTATACTCCATAGAGCCAAGATTTCTGGTCTGATTGCCCACTTTGGCTGCAACGTTTATACTACATTTTCCTTGAGTCTTTACATTAACTATGTATGCGCCATTGTTGTCGGGTTTGATGGTTGCTCCATTGGAGCCTGAAATACTAACCACAAGGTCTTTGGAATTTATACCCGGAGCACCTACGCTCAAAGGATTATCCACTCCTATATAAAAGACGTTCATCTTTGTTGCCGATATGGTTACACTTGGAGCCGCTACAAAGTATTCTCCTTCAAAATCGTATGGCATTTCTCCTGTTTCTCTTTTCACATAAACAGTACCTTTGTATTTCTGAGGTCCTAAAGCACCTGCTCCAAATTTTAATTTCAATGTACCCGAATCTCCAACCATAGTCTGACCTCTAACATCTCCTCTTAATTGAGAACGAGAGTCATAAGCCGCAACTATTACATCTGCTTCGTAAGAGTCACCTTGCATTACGTATGTAGATTTTGGTATTACTCTTGCCTTAACCATATCAAATTTGAAGTCATCGGCTGATATAGAAGAATAAAGAGCATTAACAAGGTCGTATTCAGAGTTTTCTATCTCGGATTTTAGTTTATTAATGATAACAATATCTGCTGCAAGGACGGTATGATAGAAATTGTACATTTGCCAATTCAAAGATTGTCCTGCCGCATTTTTGTGCATGGATTTGGTATCTATTTGCACTTTCTTTAACTGTGCTCTAAATCTATCATCGCACAAACTTAGCATCTCGGCTTGATAAGCGTCTATTTTCTTTTTCATCTCAAGAGCCTTGCCTGCACTTCCGTCATCTGTTCCTCCACAAAAATAATATGTAGGAGCGTCATAGTTGTCCTTCTTTTCTATGGCATTAAATCCTTGCTCTTTTACAAGTTTCTTTACTTCAGCAATTGGTTTGCCGTCAGTGTGTGAAATAACTCCGTATTTTACTTCGTCCAAATAGTCTAATATTTTTTTGGTGGCTATTCTTACTTGCTTAGCCTTTTCCCAACTTGGTCCTACTTTCCCCTCGTTATTGTTGTATGCATTTTCAAACATTTGGTAAGCACTCTCGGTTTTGGAAAGCAACAAACTATTAGTTACCTCCAAACTATCGCCCACCGTAATGAATGACTGCAAAATCTCCGCCGATACATTTAGTGCAAGCATAGCCGTATACACCAAATACATCATAGTAATCATTTTCTGTCGCGGGGTTTCGGGACAATTCGTAGCAGCCATAATTTATTTATTTTTTATAAATATTCTTGTTTAACCTAAAACTAATTAAAAAACATTAACCTTTAACCTGCATAGCAGCAAGCATATTTCCATATATATCATTCAATGAGCCAACTTTCTTGGAAAGTGCATTTACTTGCTCTTTGTATTTCAATACATTTTCTGCCGTATCTGCAAAATTAACTACAAGGTTGTCTATTCTCTCTTGTACATTCTTAGTTGCCTCCAATTGAGCAGAAGAGTTTTCTATCTGCATCTGATACAAAGCATTGATGGAAGCAAGACTGGTAGCCATAGTTTTCAAACCATCAATATAAGAAGCATCGCCAACAGAAAGAGTGTTTGCTGTCTCTTTGTATATATTGGCAAGAGTGGATACAGCACTTGTAGCCTCTTGAACAGAAGAAAGATATTCTCCCGAAGCCAAAAGGTCTTTGTTTAGATAATCTGATGTTTTCTTGTAAGCATTGGTCAAATCTACCACGCTCTCAGAAGCCTCAGATACGTTTCTAATAAATTTCTCAGATGTTTCAGCAGCGTTAGCCACAGAGGTAAGCCCTTCGGCAGTGTCTGATAATTTTTGCAAACCTTTGCCAAGACTTTCTATAAGTTCTGGACCTATCTTAGCATCCTCCAACATTTTATCCAATTCTTGTGTAGCAGAGGCTCCACTTCCACCAAGTACTATATCTCCAGAGGCTCCACCTATGATATTTATACCTCCTTCTCCTTTTCTATCGCCAAAAGCAGAAGGGTTTTTTTGTTGTTGTTCGTGTATCAAACGTTTTTTCTCATCTTCCTCTTGAGGAGTTAGTCCCTCCATACCTGCCAATTCTGGAAAGACCAAAGACCAATCATAAGTAACATGCAAAGGTTCAAAGGCTGAGAAAAAGAATATCACAGCCTCGGTAAGCATACCTACAATAAGTAATTCGGTAGCAAATGGCCAGTGATTAATTTTAAATAAGGCACCAACGATAACTATTGAGGCACCAACACCATAAAGTTTTGCTGTAATCTGTTTATACGCTTTACTTCTTACTAAAGTATCTATTCCCATGATAAAATTAGATTTTTTTAGTTATTGTTTTATTGTTATTATAATTCTAAGTTATCTCTCTTATTATGCATTTTTTATTTTGCGTTTAGCAAAGGGCAAAATTACAAAAACTATTTTAATTATTGCTAATAACAACATTATTTTGTTATAATTTTTTCTTCCTTAGCCTCCTTTTTCACAAAATCTTGTTAAGAATATACGTGTTTTTCTTCTAAAAGGTTACTTGCTTTTCTTTTATTTTTACTCCTGTATAATAATGTTCTATTACTTGCCAATATTCGTAACCCTCTTCACACATTTTGGCGGCTCCTTCTTGAGAAAGCCCTACTCCATGTCCATACCCTTTGCCTTTTAGTTTTACACTACTACCCCAAGGCACAACCGAAAAAAAAGTGCTTTTTAGTTTAAAATCTTTGCGTATTTGGACAAGGCTGATATCAAATATTTTATCCTTTCTTCCCTCCTCTTGTGAGAAATTAAGAAGTTCTACTTTATTGTTATAGTCTTTTACATCTATTCCTTTGTTCTTGAAATAGTTAAGCCATTCTTTTTCGCTAATATCCTTTTCCCAAACATAGTTGGGTTGTCCTATGGAAAAACTATCCACTATACTTTTTAGATAACTAACCTCTTTGCCCCACACAGCCTCAGCATTTACTGTTTGTCCGCCCGAATTGGAATGAAAAAGAGTTTCTATTGGTTTTCCCATCTCATCCACAATGATTTCCCCTGCCGTTTTATAACTTCCTTCTATAACTTGCTCTTTATTTGCCCGAGAAAAATATACTTGACAATTTACTTGGTCGCATAGGTTGTAGCCATCTTTTTGATGCTTGTTCATATTTCTTTGCATATATGTTCTGCAACAAATGGCCTGTACCTTAAAAAATTCCACATTATCGCTTGCTCCTCCTGCCTCGCTTTGTACCACTCCGGCAATATAGTTCTCCATTTCCACATCGTTAATAAATAATAGAGATTTTTTGTCTTTTGTTGTGGTTATTTCCAAATTATTATCATATCGTCTTTGTTTTTGTCCTGTGGGTGTGATTTGAAAAAAACATTTGGCATCTGTGGAAATTAGTTTTATGGTATCCTTGCTAAAAGCCAAATTATCATCTATATACAAAGATACTTTGCCATTTTGCAAAACGGCTCTTAACTTATTATTCTTTTTTATTTGCTTGTCTTCTATGGTATAATTGCCAAAAGAAACACCAAAATTTGCCTCTTTTACATTGCTATCCGTATAAATCCTTACCCTTACATTTTCTGCCTTAAGACTAACAGAAAACAATATTATCAGAAACAAAAAAATATTACTTTTCATCTATCAAATTTCTAAATATTATTCTTACTACTTTTTTTCAACGAAATTTTCTTTCTTTTTATTATTCTTCTTCTGATAAAAAAACAAGGTCTATACCTTTGTATAGACCTTGACCTATCTACTTTATTTTTTCCATCTTTCCAAGCGTTTCATTCCTCGTGTAAGCAACCAAGCCATAAATTTACTATGTCCTTGCTCGGTCATTTTGTGCTTGCAAAAGTCTTGGAATTCACTTACTGTGCCATTAAAAGTAAATTCTCCGTTTTGATAACAATAACTACAATACTTTTCGCTTTTGTTAGCATTTGCGTCTGTGCCTCCACCTTGTGGGTCTTTTTTCATAGGCATACCACAACTTTGACAAAATTTATCTTTCATAATCTATTATTTTTATTGGTTTTTTATTTATTTTTAGAAACAAAGTTATGCTGCTTGTACAGTTTCTTTTTTCTTCTTAGGAGTAGGAGGAACAATCATATCTATTACCTTTCCTTCTATGTAAATAAGCAATACGCTATACAATGGCAAACGTATATCTCCGCCAATGAAAAGAGAAGTCAAAGCAATACAAGAATCTATAATTATAACCAAAGTTCCTAAGGAAAGGTGAGTATATTTGTTTATAATCATTGATATAATATCACTTCCTCCAGAGGTTGCTCCTGCTTTGAATATCAATCCTATACCCACACCATATAACAAACCTGAAACAATGGTATTAAGAACATAGTCGGGTACAAAATACTGCCCCATATGGTTTGGTAAAAATGTTGCCCATTCCCACCTTGGAGATTTTTGTACTTCTATGGCTCCGCTAACCGCTTCATTTGCCCATTCGCCTACGTGAATTATAGGAGCATAGCCCCAAGTGTTTTCTATAATCCATACGAACAAATATCCCAAAACAACGGATAATAAAGTTTTTATCCCAAAACGTGGTCCCAAAATAACAAGACCTATTACCATTAAGGGTAAATCCAAACATATCAAGTAATAAGAGAGTTCCCAAGGAAAAAGAGTGTTTAATACATTTTTTAATCCGTATGTGCCTCCGGGTGCTAAGTGATAAGGGTTGTTGAACATAGTGTCGGCAATAACAAAAATCAATGTTCCCAAGAACACCAATCCGTATGCTTTGAACCATTCTTTTGAGCCAAATCTTTCTTTAGAATCATTGAGTTGAGACAACCATGCCTTTACCTTGTTTTGTTGTGTCATAAATGTTTTTTATATTTAATTAATAATTTTGTTGAATTAGATTTGATAACGCATATTTTTCTCTTTTATTGTATAGAAATATTTTTTTGTAGGATTTTATATGTTGAGATAGGTTTAGATAGGAGGGTAAAGCCGTTACTTTTGTTATACGCTTATAAAGTCTTATAGAA
>JAUNWC010000336.1 GCA_030540495.1 Bacteroidota bacterium | reverse complement strand
TTCACATACGTCAAGCAGGGCATCAATTAATTCTTTCTTGGTATCTTGACTTTCATCAATTAGCATAATAGGGAATTTATTTACCAAAATTTCTTGCATTGTTTCTCTTGTGGCTATAAATTCTGAACCTATTTTTATAACTTCATCATGGCTCAATGAATCGAATCCTAAGTTGTCGCCATTGGGGTTATATGAAAATCGCTTTACCGTTTTTATTCTCTCTAAGCGTTTTTTCTTTCTTAAAAATTTAAACCCTAATGCATGTCGATCATAAACTACATTTACCGGTTTGTTTTTTATTTTTAAATAATAGGATATTGGCTCCAAAATACAAATTAAATCCACTCATCTTTGCAACATCAAAAGAAGAAGCAAGAGAGGCTCCAAAGTAAAATTTATCATTGAAGGTGAACAGGATTTGAGGATTAAAGAATTTGGAGGCAAATGTATTGGCAACACTTACATTAAATAAATTACTCAAACGCAAAGAATAAGCCACAGTAAGAGAGTTTTCTAATTTTCCTGCTATTGCTCTACCTTTGTAAAGAGCCTGCAAATACATACCCGGAAGAAAATTATAAGAATAGCCTATATAAAACTTAGTAGGCAACATTGTAGTATAAGAACCATTATCTGAGGTAGTCAAATCAAAAGCATACTGCAAACTATCTCTCAAATCTTCAAAATAGGCTTCAAGGTCGTTGCCCATATTGTCATATTGAGTTTGTGCTCCGGCAAATTCTACTCGGGTATTTGGGTGTTTGGAATGAATATTAACAGTATTGCTTTTCCAAGTTATATAGCCCAAATCCAACACAGAAGCACTAACAGTCATTTCATCATTTATTTTGTATGTTGCACCCAAATCAATACCCATACCTTTATTCTTAAATATATTGCCACCAACGTTTGTTACATCATCAAAATATAAGCCGTCTTCATCTGCATCCAAAGCCGATTTCATTGACCAGTTGGCAAAAGCATTAGCAGTATTTATTTCTATGTTGCTTATTGTTGACATAGTTTCTCCATCAAACTCTACATTTATATCTGTTCTTTCTGATTTTATATTCAAAAGTCCAAAATAAAGTTTAAAACTTCCTCCTATGGTCAATTTTTCGTTTATATCTCTTGCGTAACCAAAAGAAGCAGCAAGATAACTTGTTGCACTTGCAAACTTATCTCCAAAAATAGAAAATTCCTTTTCGTGGGAATTTGTTCCATCTGTAAGTAAAGTAAATAAGTGTTCGGTGAAATTGAGCCTTGATTCCACAGTCAAAGACAAATCAAAAGAAAAATGATTAACCTTATTTACAGAAAAACCAAAGCCCAACAAACTTGTATTAAAATCTATATCAAAATAATTGTTATCTTTTAGTTTCTTAGCAAAGCCTTCAAAATCCAATTGCAAAGAATCTGAATACTGTGGGTGTTGATGAATTAAATCATGGTAAGAAAATCCCGAAGTATTAAACGAGGCGTGAAACTTGCTGGGGAAGGAAAGGTAAAAACCATTGTTGCCATGATTCGCAGGATTATATTGTGTGGCTTGAGGCATAGAAGAAAAATAAAGAAGTTCTCCTACCCTTTGAGCATACAAAGAAGAGACAAATATTGTCAAACAACA
>JAUNWC010000335.1 GCA_030540495.1 Bacteroidota bacterium | reverse complement strand
ATCTATGTCAAGTTTTTGGACACTTTTTTTGAGAATTTTTTTATTTTCATGAGACCACTTTCATCGCTCTATTATATTCTAAATTTATATTGGTATAAATGGTATACAGAGCTCCTTACGTCGCCATTTACACCAATACAAATTTAGAATTTTTTGTATTTAAGGAATGTTTTGTGAAATTGTAAGTGTTTTCTTTAGGCTACTTCACTTTCAAGTTCACATGGTACTTTATATCCAATTGATGAATGGATTCTCTTTCTGTTGTACCAACCTTCTATAAATTCAAATATCGCTAATTTTGCTTCTTCAAAAGTTTCGTACTCATGTAAATTCACTTCTTCTTTCTTTAATATGGCATTGAAGCTTTCCATACTTGCGTTATCATACGGATATCCCTTTTTGCTGTAAGAATGCCTTAAATTTAATGCTCGTAAGTATTCTTCAACTTTATTTGATGTGTATTGTGAACCTAAATCACTATGAAATATTGCTTTCTTCCTAAATTTTCCTTTTTTTCTTGCATTCTCTATAGCCTTGATTACTAAATCTGCATCCATATTTTTCCCATAGCTATATCCAATTACACTTAAGCTATATAAGTCCATTACTACTGCTAAGTATGTCCAACCTAGTTCTTTGGTGTATATATATGTAATGTCTGAAACTAGTTTTTCTCTAAGATGTTTAGCTTTAAATTCCTGTTTTAATAAATTGGGTTTATTTGTATCATCAACTTTACTTTTTGCTGGTCCTGGATTATATTTTTTTATAATCAAAGATTTAATTCCTAATATCTTCATTCTTCTTGCAACTCTTTTTTGACTAACTTTAATTCCATCTTTTTCTAGTTCTTTCTTTATTTTAGGAGATCCATATCTTCCTTTTGAATTGTTGTATTTTTCCAGTATCTTCCTGTCTAATTCCTTGTTGCTTTCTTCATAGCTGTTTACTTTTTCTTGTTGATGATAATAATATACTGAACGCGGTACTTTTAGTACCTTGCATAGCAATCTTACATTATGTTTATCCTTATTTTTTTCTATGAACTTTATTCTTTCTTCTATTTCTGCGTGAATATGGCAACCGCTTTTTTTAGTATTTCATTTTCTTCTTTAGCTTGAGCTAATTCCTTCTTTAAACGTTTTATTTCATGATTTGTAGTTGTTTCATTATTTGCAACATTTATTTTTCCATATTCCTTTATCCATCTATATAATGTTGCTTCTGCAATGCCATATTCACGTTTGATTTCTACTACTGGCTTTTTATTTTCGTATAATTCTACAATCATCTTCTTAAAATCTTCGTCATAACTTTTTTTCTTAGCCAACTTCGACACACTCCTTTCTGATTAGTGTACATAATCTATTATACACCCTCTCATAAAATGTGTCCATATATCTATTCTAACACCAAAGCCTGTTCTATATAATTTTCTACTTTGTTTAGTTCTTCATCAATTCTTTTAGTTGTTTCATTTTTATTATTTTCTATTATTAATTTACTAGCTGCTATTGGTATTTTTATCTCGTGAATCCATAATTCTATATATTCTTTATAGTCCTCTTGCATATATTTGTATTTATTTACATTTTCAATCATTGATTTATCTATTTGATCTAATGATCTTTTTAATATTTTACC
>JAUNWC010000035.1 GCA_030540495.1 Bacteroidota bacterium | reverse complement strand
AGAAAGTTTTTCGGCAGAATACACAGGAATATACAATGGAGGTAAAACAACATTTACTCCTTTTATAGACTCTTTGGCAAAACATTCCATAGTATTTAATGGTATGAGCAATGGCAAAAAAAGTATAGATGGTATTCCAGCCATAACTTCCTCTATGCCATTGTTAAGTGAGACACCTTATATTACTTCCACTTATAGTAGCAACAAATTGGGGTCTATCGCCTCTTTGCTAAAAGAAAAAGGATATAATACTGCTTTTTTTCACGGAGGATATAATGGAACTATGAATTTTGACGGCTTTGCTCATCAAGTTGGTTATCAAAAGTATTTTGGGAAAAATGAATACAACAACGATAAAGATTACGATGGTAATTGGGGAATATTTGACGAGCCTTTTTTACAATATACTATAGGAAAAATAAACTCCATACCTCAACCCTTTATTACCACTTTATTTACTCTTAGCAACCATCCGCCTTATACCATACCAAAGCAACACGAAGGTAAGTTTAAGAAAGGAAAAATTCCTTATTATGAAACCATGGGGTATACGGATTATGCTTTGAGAAAATTCTTTGAATCGGCAAAGAAAACTACTTGGTATAACAATACCATATTTGTTATTACAGCCGACCACAGTGCCTTGAATGCTACTAAGGAATTTAAAACCCAATTGGGCTTATACAAAATACCTATTATTGTATATTCTCCTATGTTAAAACATGGCTTGAATACCAATATAACAATGCAACAAATAGATATTTTACCTACTCTCAATGATATGTTGCACACGGGCAGTAAAGTTTTTGCATATGGGAGGAGCATTTTTTCTCCTATGCCACATTATTATATTTATTATTCAAATGGAGAATATATTTTGATGATGGACAATTATGTTAGCAAATATAGAGATGGTTTTTCAACTCAGTTGTTTGATGCTATTAAAGACCCTGATATGAAAAACAATATAGCAAACAAATATCCATCTATAACCAAGCAACACACCTTATTAACTCAGGCTATAATTCAACAATACAATAATAGGTTGTTAAAAAATAAGACTACAATAGAAGAAAAATAGTTTTTAACCTAACTTGTAAGGACAGATAAAATTATTGAAGAACAAGAAAAATGCTTAATTTTGCAAAAAAGAAGTGTTATGGAAGAAATAAAAATTCCTTTGCAAACAAAGGGGATTCGTAAATATGTAGTGAAGAAAGAAGACACAGCCATATATCAACATAGCGGAGAGGTTAATGTGTTGGGGACACCGAGACTTTTGGCTATGATGGAAGAGGTATCTTATAAGAGTATAGAACAATTTTTGCCTGAGGGAATGGTCAGTGTAGGAACACAGATGAGTATACAACATCTAAAACCTTCTATAGAAGGCGAAGAGATAGTATGCGAGAGCACTTTGCTTAGTTATAAGGATAGAGAATTGACTTTTGAGGTTGTTGTATCGGATTGTAGGCAAAGAGTAGGAGAAGGTTTGTGCAAGAGAGTTATAGTAAATAAAGAACGTTTTGAACAGAAAGCAAGAAAAGTTGCTTTAGGAGAATAGAAAAATATGCAAAAGGAATTTGAAATGGTTGCCAAAACTATGTATGGTTTGGAAGATGTTTTGGCAAAGGAGATAGAAAACTTGGGAGGAAAAGAGGTTAAGAAACTAACTCGTGCAGTAAGTTTCTTAGGAGATATGAAAACATTATACAGGGTAAATTATGCTTGCCGTACGGCTCTGTGTGTATTGAGACCAATAATGAATTTTACTGCCAACAACGAAAAAGAATTATATGATAATATCTATAGATTTGCTTGGGAAAAATTGTTCAATCCCGATGGAACACTTCTAATAGATTCTTCAGTAAGTAGCAATATTTTTAGACATTCTTTGTATGTTGCTCAAAAGACCAAAGATGCTATTTGCGATAGGTTTAGAAAAATGTTTCTTAGAAGACCAAGCGTAGATAAAATAGACCCCGATATAAGAATAGACATACACATAGGAGAGAATAAAGTAGTAGTTTCTCTTAATTCCTCTGGCGATAGTCTTTTCAAAAGAGGGTATAGAAAATCCACAGGACAAGCACCATTGAACGAAGTTACCGCTGCAGGACTTATACAATTGAGCGGTTGGCAGAAGGATTGCTCTTTTTATGACCCTATGTGTGGCAGTGGAACTATTGCCATAGAGGCAGCAATGTTTGCCAACAATATTCCAGCAGGATATTACAGAAAAAATTACGCTTTTAAGAAATGGGCAGATTTTAATTCTGTGGAATGGAAACTGATAAAAGACGAAGAAGACAGAAAAATCACAGAGTTTGAACATCAAATATGGGCAAGCGATATAGCGGGTGAGGCTGTGGATATGGCGGCAGAAAATATCAACTATGCTCACCTGCAACACGATATTCATTTGTTTAGAGAAGCAATGGAGGAGGGCAACAAACCAGAGGGTAGATGTATTGTTATAACCAACCCGCCATATGGAGAGCGTTTGGCTGTAGAGGATATTGTATCTTTGTATCAAAGAATGGGAGATACTTTCAAAGAAAAATACACAGATTGTGAGGCTTATGTTCTTTCTTCGGATATATTTGCATTGAAAAAAATAGGGCTTAGACCTTCAAAGAAAATACAGATATATAATGGAAAATTGGAATGTAGGTTGTTTAAATTTGAGATGTATTCTGGCTCTCGCAAAGCAAAGTATCAGAACAACGATATAGAAGAAGAACTATAAGACAAGAAAAAAGACCTATTTTTGCAAAAGTATTTTTTGCTGTTATGAAAGAAATAGTAGAAGGGAACATATTATCTAACATAAATACTCCGCAAGACGTAAAAAATTTGCCACCGTCGGATTTGCCTGCACTATGTTTGGACATCAGACAATATATTATAGACGTTTTGAGTGAAAATCCCGGACATCTTGCCTCTTCTTTGGGTGCGGTGGAACTTGCGGTTGCGTTGATTTATCTCTTTGATTTTCCAAAGGATACTTTGGTTTGGGATGTTGGTCATCAAGCCTATGCATACAAAGTTTTGACAGAAAGAAAGAAAGCCTTTAAGAATATAAGAAAATTGGGAGGTCCAAGTGGTTTTCCAAGAAGAGAGGAAAGCAAGTACGACTCTTTTGGCACAGGGCATGCCTCCACTTCTATTTCTTCTGCCTTAGGTATGGCTGTGGCTGATGATTTGCAAAACAAAAATGAATTTTATCATATAGCAGTAATAGGCGATGGCTCTATGACAGGAGGAGAGGCTTTTGAGGCACTAAACCATGCTGGTACCTCTAATGCTA
This sequence comes from Bacteroidota bacterium, assembly GCA_030540495.1. GTDB lineage: Bacteria > Bacteroidota > Bacteroidia > Bacteroidales > P3 > Scybalousia_A. The sequence continues at coordinate 6,522 of JAUNWC010000035.1, read as the reverse complement.
ATATTCTTGTAGTCCTAAACGATAATGGTATTTCCATAGACAAAGGAACAGGGGCATTGAGCCAATATCTAACATATATAACCACCTCCAAGACCTATAATAGAATAAAAAATAAGATATGGAACCTACTTGGAGGCAATACTCAAGCATACAATCCTCATAAAACTTTTTTTAAGAAAATAATTTTTTCGCTTAAATCTTTGTTTTCAGGCAAGAGTAATTTCTTTGAAGCACTGAATCTTAGATATTTTGGTCCAATAGATGGCAACGATATCAATCAATTGATAAAAACCTTAGATAGTCTAAAAAAAATACAAGGACCAAAACTCTTACACATAATAACCAAAAAAGGCAAGGGTTTGCAAGCGGCAGAAAATAACCCAACCACCTACCATGCTCCAGGTTTGTTTGATTCCATTACGGGAGAATTGACAAACAAAAAGGCTCAGAGTTCAAACAAAAAATTCCACGAAGTTTTTGGAGAAACCTTAGTAGATTTGGCTACAAAATACGATAACATTGCTTGCATAACTCCGGCTATGCTGACAGGTTCGGGCTTAAACGAAATGAAAAAATTATTTCCTACAAGAACTTTTGACGTAGGTATAGCCGAAGAACATGCTCTTACTTTCTCTGCCGGTTTGGCTACAAGAGGAGTTGTGCCTTATTGTTGTGTGTATTCTTCTTTTTTGCAAAGGGCTTTTGACCAAATAATTCACGATGTTGCTTTGCAAAAATTACATGTGGTTATTTGCATAGACAGAGCCGGACTTGTGGGAGAAGATGGAGCAACTCACCATGGAGTTTTTGATTTGGCTTATATGAATATGATTCCCAATGTTATTGTTGCTGCACCAAAAGACGAGTTGGAATTGCAAGATATGATGCTGACGGCTTATCATACAGATAAACCTTTTGCTATGCGCTATCCACGAAGCAAAGTCTTTCATTCAATATCTTCCTACAATAGCCAAATTATAGACTTAGGCAAAGGTGAAACAAACATAGAGGGAGAAAATACTGCTGTTCTTTGTTTAGGAACCATATTTAACAATGCCAAACAAGCCATTATGGAATTAAAAACAGAGGGTGAGAATATAGGGCTTTATAATATGCGATTTTTAAAACCATTGGATACAAATCTGTTAGACTATGTTAGCGAAAAATATAATAATATCATAACCATAGAGGACGGAGTGTTGAAAGGAGGTTTTGGTTGGAGTGTGGAAAATTACCTAACAGAGAAATCAAAACAAAATCAAGTCTTATGCTTAGGAATAGAAGATAAGTTCATAGAACACGGCAGTGTGGAAGAACTTCAAAAACTCTGTGGCATAGATATTGAAGGTATAAAAACAAGTATAAGAAAGATATCTAAGAAATAAATATGAAACGTTTATTTGTAATACTATTCATTGTTTTATCTTTTTTGTTGCCTGCTAATGTTTTAGCGGAGCAAAAATCTGAGGAGTTTAATGTAGGCAATACCATAATGCAACACCTTGGAGACGAACATTCTTGGGAAATATGCTCCATAAAAGGACACGAAATAGCAATACCTCTTCCTGTTATATTGATAGATGCGGGCAAGGTTTCTGTTTTTATGTCTTCTAAGTTAGAGGAGGGTAAGACTTATAATAATTTTAGATTTGCCTCCGATAAAGACTCAGCAAAACTCAAAGGCAAGATTATCAAAGTAAATAAAAACAATGTTTATCTTTCCACTCCCTTAGACCTATCCATAACCAAAAATGTTTTTGGAATAATGATAGTTTGTGCTGTAATAGTCTTTGTTGTCTTGTATAGTGTTAGGAAATCAAAACAAAGAGAAGGCAAAGAGCCAAAGGGATTGCAAACGGTTATGGAGTTTTTTATAGGTTTCATAGGCAACGATATAGCCAAACCAAACATAGGAGAGCGTTACGAGAAGTATATGAATTATTTGCTTTCTGTGTTTTTGTTTATTTTTTTGTGTAATTTGTTTGGCTTAATGCCTTTCTTTCCTGGAGGTGCAAACATAACGGGCAATATAGCCGTAACCATAGTTTTAGCCTTGTTTACTTTTATTACCGTTATGATTTCCACTACCAAACATTATTGGGTAGATATAGTAAATCCTAAGGTGCCTACTTGGTTAAAAATTCCTATACCTCTGATGCCGGCATTGGAGGTTGTAGAAATATTCACAAAACCGTTTTCTCTTTGTGTGCGATTGTTTGCCAACATAACGGCAGGACATGTTATTATGCTTGCCTTTGTTTGCATTATCTTTATTTTTGGAGGCAATTCTCCTATAGCGGGTTATGGTTTTAGTGTGGTTTCCATTTTGTTTGGAGTTTTTATGTTTTTGGTAGAATGTTTGGTTGCCTTTATACAAGCATATGTATTTACTTTCCTTTCAGCCATATATATAGGTATGGCATTGGGCAAGGAATAAAAGGTGGAGGTTAAAACTCTACTTTTTCTAAGGTGAGTTTCTGACCATCCCATTTTGCATAGTAGAGAGCATTGAGCCAAGAGCCTGTGTTTATATACCAAGAACTTTCTCCTACTTTGTATTCTTGTATTATATGCCTATGCCCAAAGATAAAATAATCTGCTTTTCTTTTTTCTATGTATTGTTGACAAAAAATATAAATACTCTCTTTTTCTCCGAGGCTTTTCATATCGCTTTCCTTATGTGAAAGACGACTATATTTGCTCCATAATCTTGCAAAAGATAGCCCCAATCTCGGCGGAAGAATAGAAAAGATTGCTATACAGAGAGGGTTGGCAAATATGGCGTTGCGAATAAAACAATACACATATTCTTTTTTGTTGAGCCTATCTCCATGTCCGAGTACAAAAACTTTATCATTGAAAACAAATTCTTTTGTCTTCTCTTTATGTACCCTTATATTCATTTCTTTTTTGAAATAATCTCTTTGCCATAAATCGTGGTTTCCGCAAAAGAAATCTATCTCTATACCCATATCGGTCATTTTTGCCAATTGACCAAACAATCTTACAAAACCCTTAGGCACTACCTTTTTGTATTCAAACCAAAAATCAAAAATATCTCCTAACAAAAAAACTCGCTTTGCATCATTTTCTATGCTTTGCAAAAATCTTACTGCTTTTTGCTCCCTTGCCTCAGTGGTATCCTTTCCCTCTACCCCTAAGTGCAAATCAGAAATAAAATAAATATTTTTTCTTTCCTGCATTATTTTTCTTTGCTTTGTTTGGAAGAGGTTAGGATATTTTTGATTTTAAGGGTATTAGGATTGTTAGGCAAGGTTTTTTCCAAACCTTCAAGCACTATTTTATATATTTGTTCATCTTCTTGTATGGAGAACAAAGGCTCTCCTAACAACTCTGTGTATAGGGCTATTATGGTGGAAAGTTTGCCTTTGTTGTCGTTTATATATTTGCTTAGGAATTGTTTTTCTTCTTTGAATGCTTGTTTTGAACGCATGGCATATTCTCTGAAAAGATATTGTTTTTCTTTACCTGAGGCTTGATTGTATTGTTTTTGAAATTCAATAAAATCGTTGTTAAATTTTATTCTTCTTTGTGCCAATAGTTGCAAATCTTCGCTTTCCTTTGAGCCTTTTATTTTGTAGTTGGAGGCAAAGTCTTCAAACTTTCCTTCTATTCTTATTTTTTCTTTTTTCTCTGGGCAAATGGTAATAAAACTTTTATCGGCTTGAAGTATAAAAAGAGATTTCTCTTTTAAACTCTCTTTTTTGGAAAACTTGCCTTTGGAAGAAAGAAAAATAGTATCCACTACCTTTGGATTTTCTCCTTTCAAATCCATTAAGACCAAAAATTTATTCTCTCCTCCCTCCAATTGTCCTTTTATGGTATAGGTGTTTTTGTCTTTGCAAGACAAAAACGCAAAGATTAACACCAACATAATTACAATTACCGAAGAGAATAAGATTATTTTTTTATTCATAGTATGCTTTTTTTTGAATCCATTAGTATCAAATCTGTTATAACCATAGCCGTCAGAGCCTCCACCACAACGGGCAAACGAAATATATGGGCTTTATCGTGTCTGCCTCCAAATCTTATGTATTCTGTCTTTCCCTTTCTGTCTATCATTTTCATTTCCTTTTCTAAGGTATGCACAGGGTGGAAACCAACAAGAAAAACCATATCATTGCCATTGCTTATTCCTGCATTTACTCCTCCACAATGATTGGTTATTGTCTTAAAATAAGGACTCTTCTCTATGTTGTCCTCTGTCCAATTGTCTAAATCTTCGCTTCCCGAATACAAAGTTCTTTTTACACCATCGCCCATTTCAAAACTTACCGCCGAGGGCAATGACATCATATATTGAGCAAGCAAACTCTGTACTTTATAAAAAATTGGCTCGCCCAAGCCCACCATCATATTCCTAACTCTGCAAATTATTTTTCCTCCTATGCTATCCTCCTGCTCTAAGTATTCTTCCTTGCCAGTGTATTCTACTTTTGCCTCTATTAGAATATTATATTTTCTTAAAAACATTTTACACAATGCTCCTGCCACCACCATAGGCAAAGTTATCCTGCCCGAAGCCTCATCCTTATACTTCAAAGTCAAATCGGAGTACTTCTTATAATAGACATAGTCTGCATGGGAAGGGCGAAAAAACCCTTGTGCCTTCTCATAAGAGTTTGTGTCAATATTCTTATTCTCTATATAAAACCTTATGTGTGAAGGAATAAACTCGCCCTTCGCTATCTCTTTTTCAAAAATAACTTTGTCTTCTTCTTTTCTTGGTGTTCCGTGTTTTAATGGTCGTCTTCTGTCTATCTCCTGTTCCAAAAAGAGATTGTCAAAAACAACCTCAGAGGGAAAGTTACTTAACTCTCCTCCTATTGTTTTTTGATGCGAGCCTCCAAATAAAGAGAACCTTAAAACCTGCCCAATTTCGTTAAAAGAAAACATTGTTTATAAAGTTTTTAAGAGTTTTCTTTCTATTTTTCAAAGAAATGTTCTTTAAGATAATCTTCGTATTTTTTGGAAAAATTCTCGTTCATTTCCTTAGGATAGCGTACTTGAGTAAAAACCTGAGCCAAATTTTCCATATTGTTCTCTTTTACAAAGTCTTGGTTAGTCGGATTGTTTTCTATATCCTTATACATGGCTTTGATATTTGCGGTCGTATAGTCCTTGTATTCCTCATAATGTACCACAGCCTCCAAAGGCAGACGCTCTGTCATAGGAGGTATTTGTTTGGGATAGCCTATGGTTAGGCAAGTTACGGGAATAACTCCATCGGGCAAATTCAAAGCCTTAGAAATATCCTCCACCATATAATTTACTGTGCCTAAGTAACATACTCCTAAGCCTTTCTCCTCTGCTGCTTGAGCCATAGCCTGAGTACAAATGGCTGCGTCTATTGTGGCAACATTAAGAAAAAGATAGTTATTAAGGCTTTTGCTTGCATTGTTTGTTTCACACCATTTGTTAAACCTATTGGTATCCACACAGATGGTAAGAACTACGGCACTGTTTTCTACCATTGGTTGATTAAAATGCAAGGGAGCAAGTCTTTGTTTTCCCTCCTGAGTTTGTGTAACTATAATGCTGTATAACTGCATATTGCCACAATTAGAAGCCCTTTGCCCACAAGACAAAATATATTTAAGGGTCTTTTCGCTAATAGGCTCTGAGGTATATTCTCTTATTGTTCTTCTTTCTATTGCTTTCATATTTTTTATTTTTTTATATATCCAATCCGTTGATATAAGGGTTGTTGGCAGCCTCGTAATCTATATCTGTTTTTGGTCCATGACCACAATAAACAATGGTATCCGAAGGAAGAGAAAAAAGATTCTTTCTTATATTGTTGATTAACAAATCCAAATCTCCTCCTATAAGGTCTGTTCTGCCTATGGACTCAAAGAAAAGAGCATCTCCCACAAATACAGCATTTTCCTCCTTGTAATAATAAGCAATGCTGCCCGGAGCATGCCCAGAAACATCAAGTATCTCAAAACTCAAACCTCCAAACTCTACTTTTTCGCCATAGTTCAAAAAACATTTTTCTACTTGGTTTATATCCTCCTGCACAAACCCCATAGCATTGGCAGACAAAGACATACTCTCAAGTATTTTCTCACCGTCCTTGTGCATATAAAGAGGTATGGAATATTTCTCACACAAAGCTCTTGCTCCTGCAAAATGGTCTAAATGTGGATGGGTAAGCAGTACTCCTTTGACATTTAATCCCTTGATGTTTATAAATTCTTCTATTTCAGCGGTTTCTAATTCGGATTTGTTGCCCGCATCTATTATTACGCAATCTTTTTCCTTGTTAAATACTAAGTATGTATTTTCGGCAAAGTGGTTAAAAACAAAAGTTTTTATCATACACTCTTATAATTTTCTTTTTATAAACTAATTTTTTGCAAAGATAATCAAAAAAAGCAAAAAAACGATAACTTGCTCTAAAAACTCAAAATTGAGAAACTTTGCTTGATTATCAGCGTTTTAGCCTTTTTAAAAAGGGCTTTTTCGGGCTTTTTTACTGAAAAACAGCGATTT
>JAUNWC010000334.1 GCA_030540495.1 Bacteroidota bacterium | reverse complement strand
AAGAGTTAAAGCATTCCTATGATTTGATTTTTATTGATGCAGAAAAACTACACTACCCTGAGTATTATGATATTTGTGTAGAAAAATTAAATAGTGGTGGAGTGCTTTTGGCAGACAATATTTTATGGTATGGCAAAGTAGCATTGGAAAATATAAAAGACAAAGATACTGAGGCTATTAGAGAATTTAACTATAAAGTTACTGAAGATTGTAGGGTAGATAATCTTATTCTTCCTATAAGAGACGGGATAATGATAGTAAGGAAGAAATAAAGGATTTTAAAATATATTTATGTAACTTTGCAAGAGTAAAAAGAAAATTTCCTTGAAAGAAAATGAATATAGTAATAGTTGGTAGCGGATATGTTGGTTTGGTAAGTGGTGTTTGCTTTGCAGAAATGGGAGTAAATGTTACTTGCGTGGATGTTAATAAGGAGAAGATAAACAAACTACAAAAAGGCATTATTCCTATTTATGAGCCCGGATTAGAGGAAATGGTAAAAAAGAATATGCAAGCAAAAAGACTATCTTTTTCCACCTCCTTATCCTCTTGCATAAAGGAAGCAGAATTGGTTTTTTCTGCCGTAGGCACTCCAGAAAGCGAGGACGGAGGAGCAGATTTGTCCTTTGTTTATCAGGTTGCAAGAGAATTTGGGCAAAATATAGACAAATATACCGTTTTGGTTATCAAATCAACAGTTCCAGTTGGTACTTCCAAAACTATAAAACAAATTATAAACGAGGAGTTGGACAAACGAGGAGAGAAAATTCCTTTTGATGTTGCCAACAACCCAGAGTTTTTGAAAGAAGGAGTGGCTATAAAGGACTTTATGTCGCCCGATAGAGTAGTAATCGGAGTGGAAAGTCAAAGGGCAAAAGAACTTTTAACTCAATTGTATAGACCTTTTTTACTAAACAATTTTAGGGTAATATTTACAGATATACCTTCGGCAGAGATGATAAAATATGCTTCCAATGCCATGCTTGCAACAAGAATAAGTTTTATGAACGATATAGCCAATCTTTGCGAAAAAGTAGGAGCAGATGTCAATATGGTTCGTAAGGGAGTGGGAGCAGATACTCGTATTGGAAGTAAGTTTCTTTACCCCGGTTGTGGCTATGGCGGCTCGTGTTTTCCAAAGGATGTTAAAGCACTAATAAAAACGGCAAAAGATGTTGGTTATGAGATGAGAGTTTTGCAAGCCGTAGAGCAAGTAAATAGTTATCAAAAGCAAATAGTTTTCAATAAATTATATGATTTTTATAAAGGAGAATTAAAGGACAAAAACATATGTGTTTGGGGGCTAAGTTTCAAACCAGAAACCGATGATATGCGAGAGGCTACTTCTTTGGTGATAATAGATAAATTATTGAAGGCAGGTTGTAGAGTAAAAGTTTATGACCCGGTGGCTATGAAAGAGTGTTACAATAGGTTGCAAGATAAGGTTATATATGCAAAAGATATGTATCAAGCCGTTGAACAAGCGGACGCTCTTTTGCTGCTTACAGAGTGGAAAGAGTTTAGGCTACCTTCTTGGCAAATACTAAAAAATAAAATGAAAAAGCCTTTGATTATAGATGGAAGAAATATTTATGATGCCAAAGAATTGGAAAAAGAAGGCTTTGATTATTTTTGCATAGGAAAATAAAAGGTATGAA
>JAUNWC010000333.1 GCA_030540495.1 Bacteroidota bacterium | reverse complement strand
AAATAAATTTTCTAACCATAAATCAAATCGCACCCTTTCTTAGAAAAAAGATTGCGGTGCGATTTTTATTAGATAAAACTTTGCTATGATAGCGACCATAAAGGATTTGTTGTTTTCTGTTTTTTCTTTAATTTTTCCCAACAAATGTATTCTTTGTGGCAAAGTAATAGGGGAAGAAGAAATAATTTGTTCTAAATGCAAAGAACTATACCCTATTGTGCATTTACATAAAGATGAATTTTTTGTACCCTTGATGCCATATGTTGAAGATATTTTTATTCTATCTCATTATAGATACACAGCAAAGGCAATACAACTCTTTAAGTTTCAAAGACAAATAAATAAAGGCGTAAAATTGGCAAAACTGCTATCAAAACAAATACAACAATTGGAGTGGGCAAAGGAATTGGATTTTGTTATTCCAGTGCCTTTGCACAAAAAAGCACAACACAAACGACAATTTAATCAATGTGAAATTATTGCCAAAGAAGTTTATAAGGAGTTAAAAAAGAATAATCCTAATTTAGAATTGAGTATAAACAATTTGTATAGAATAAACAACAATAAGCCTCAACACACATTAAATGCTCAGGCAAGATATGAAAACGTTAGGGATAATTTTGATTTAAGGAATGTGGCAGAATTTAGAAATAAAAAAGTTTTGATTATAGACGATGTTATCACAACTTGCTCTACTCTAAAAGCCTGCTGTGTGGCACTGAAAAAAACAGAGAATATTACAATATATGCCACTTCTGTAGCCACTTCACGTATAAATATGTAAATAAAGATTTTGATAAAACGAGTTACTACAATTTTTTGAAAAAATATGCGTTATATATACTCAAAAATATAAAAGTATATGAAGAGAATATTTATTGTAATATTGGTAATAGCAAGCATTTTAACCATATCTTGTACAAAAAAAAGTACCAAAGTTGTAGATATGGTAAATAGACAAATCGCTGTAAAAGAAAACCCTCAGGCAATTTGTTTGGTGCCGGGATTGTTGGAGTGGATGAACAAATTATCATTAAACGAAAATGTTGTTGCCATTGGAAAAGATTGCGAAAACATACCTCATAGAGAAAATTTGCCTGTGGTTGGAAGTTTCTTTAACATAGATACCAACGCCGTAAAGTCTTTGCAACCCGATGTTATTCTTGCCCTAACAACGATAGATAAATATACTTTGCAATGGCTGTTAGACAATAAGTATAGTATAGTGCTTTTTACCTATCCTACAAAAATGGACGATGTATATAAGGCAGTGGAATTATTGGGAAATATTTTTGACAAACGAGAGGTTGCTAACAATCTAATCTCCCAATATCAAAAAGAAATAACAGCAATAGGAGAAAAAAATAAGAACAAAACAGCAAGGGGCTATTTTTCCATACGTTTTAATGACAAGATAGGCGAAGATATGGCTGCTTCTGGCAATCATATTATAGGCAATTTGATGGAACTTGCTGGCATAACCAACTTGGCAAAAGACAAAGGCGATATGATATACCACAGGGACGATATAGTAAAAGATAACCCTGATTATGTTTTTTTGGATATTAGAGACAAAGAAGCCTTTGAAAACAAAGAACCTTATAAATCTTTATCAGCAGTAAAAAATAACAAACTTATAGGTATAAATAAGGATTTACTAACGGCTTATAC
>JAUNWC010000034.1 GCA_030540495.1 Bacteroidota bacterium | reverse complement strand
AACTTGCAACATTGGTTGCCACCGTTGGCTCCACAGGGTCTATTACTGTACTACCATTGCTAATAACAACATTATCCAAATATACTCCATAACCACCATGACAAGCAGCAACAAAAGTAATTTGATATATTGCACTTGCATTAGGAAGTGCAATACTATTGGATTGTGTAGGGTTGCCAATACTGTAGAATGTTCCATCATATGTAGGAGCATGTGAAGTTAATAAGGTCCATTCATCTTCTGAACTTGTTCTATAATAGACATACAAGGAATCCGAGCCACCATTATTAAGGTCTGAGCAAGCCTCATAATTATATGAAAGAGTAGGAGAGTCAAGCGAAGTCATATCAAATATAGGAGAAACCAAACGGGTAGAGCCTGTAACGTGCGACCTATAAGCGACTTTGCCAGTAGATGCTGTTTGTATAATCCAATTATTTGAGCCGGATATTCTTTCGTTTGTCCAACAACCTAAATCATTGGAAGATAAAGTTTCAAAATCTTCTGTATAAGGAAAGTCTGTAATAGTGGTGCATGCTGTACGGAAAGTTTCTTCTTGAGAAGAAAGTTCGCTTTCATCACATACAGCCTTAATATATACATCGTAAGCAGTAGAAGAATTTAGACCTGTTATGGTTGTGGTCCAAGAGTTATCTGTTTCTCCTGCTGTTATAGTGGATGTTGATAGAGTATAATCTGTTGCTGAGCTTTCCTTGTAATAAACCTCAAAATTCTCGCCTGTAGAAGACCAAGAAATAGTTGCTTGGTCGGCTGTTGCTGTTATTTCTATATCAGAAGGACGAGTACATGCAGGCACAAGGTCAAGTGTTACATTATCTACATACATTGCATTGGAGTTAGTACCTTTGATAACAATATAAGTACCTGTTCCGTCGTAAGTGGTTAAAGGAATTTCATAAAATTCATAAGTAGAAGTCAAAGGAATGGTAGTAACAGCGGAGAATGTAGTAGAATCTGTTGGGTCGGTCATAACTCCTACTTGTAAGGAAATATTGGAATAACCTTTTCTTGCATATAATGAAAGTTGAAGCGTGTTTATAGGTAAGGTCTCCGTATCTACTGCAGGAAGTATTCCTAAACTACTACCATAAGAAAAATTCAAACAATAACTACCCTCGTAAGCATAAGTAGAGTAAGTTGAAGTATAAGAATAAGGATAATCATAGTATGAAGAACTACTTATTCTTTGCCAACAAGCAGGTAATGGATTGGAAGTAGTACCTCCTGTATTGCCCGCTGTTTCAAAGTCCCAAGTTTGTGGAAGCGTGCTGATAGCAACGCAAGGAGTGGTAAAGGTCTTTGGTTCAGAGTAATATATTGTATTATCAGAAGAACAAAGAATACCTACTTTCCAAATGTAAGCAGTGGTCGGTTGAAGGTTTTCAAGGGTATAAACTCCTTCGTTAAGAGAAACGTTTTCTATGGAGTCAAACTCTGTTGCAGAGGATTCCTTGTAATAAAGAATTACACTTGTTTCAGAAGAATTCCAAGAAAGGTCAGCACTTGAAGAAGTTATATTGCTTGCAAGTAAGCCCGTAGGCTCTGTGCAATCTGGTATGGTTTCCACTGTTACATCATCAAGATACCAATAATAATTTGTAGCAATGGTTACATGACGGAAAGCAATATATCCTGCTTCAGCCTCTCCCAAATCTACTTGGTCAAAATTAACTCTGTATCTGTGATAAGCACTGTCTGTAAGAGTAAATGCGCTAACAGAATCTACCATAATAAATGTACTTGCATCTGTTGGGTCGGTTACATAACCTATTTCCAAACGACCGGAAGAATAACTATTGTTATTAGGGTTGCTTTCTGGTCTTGTCCAAAATTCAACAGAAAGTTGATTTAACTCTGTGGTAAATTTAGGCATAACGGCAATGACTGCAGAAGAAGGATTAGAATAAGTACCATTGGAGTGGAATTCTAATCCCTTTGCAGAAGCATGTCCTCTATAAAGATTGCCACTGACATAAGGATAGGTTCCTACGCTATTGATAAACGACCAGCAAAGAGGACGAGAGCCACTTGTTATGCTTTCAAAATCTATGCTGTAAGGAATATTTATGGCTTCGCATTCGGTAATAAATGTAGAAACTTGAGAATTTGACTCAGAGTTATCATCGCAAATGGTTGCAACATAGAACTGATATGTTGTAGCCGGAGTAAGATTTTCTAAGGTATAGGACCCGTCGGTTAGAGTAGCCTCTACGCTTGAATACTCTGTTTCGCTATCGGCAGAAGCATCTTTGTAATAAACCTTAAAGTTTGTTGCGTCAGAAGTCCAAGAAAGAACCACAGAGTTTGAAGTTGTGTTGCTTACAACTATGTTAGTAGGTGCTGTACAAGCAGGAATATTATCTATTGTAATATCATCTACTTGATACTCACCGCAATAATAATATAGGCTCTCAGTACCCAAATATTTTATAGCAATATAGTAAGCATCGCCAGTATAATCAGTAAATTGATTGAAATCTATGGTTTGCAAAGAGTAAGTAGTTGTTATATCCGCTTCTGATATTGTTCTAAGAGCAACAAAGGTGTTTGTGTCCGTTGGGTTGGTCATAAGACCTATTGTAATATCGCCCAAATCATAAGAGGCGGAATATTTCCTAACATAGAATTGCAAACGAGTTTGCTCTATATCCAAATTAATCTTTGGAGCAGCAACTATCATAGATTTAGAATTGTCTCCTCCAAATGTCCAACTATTAGAGCCGTTGTGTGCATAAGTAGAAGAAACAAAAATATTCGGATATGTGACAGGGTCAGCATAATAACTATCATAAACCTCACCTTCGGAAGCAATTGTCCAACAATTAAGAAGAATTGTATCTTCAAAATTTACAACATATGGAACATTTACAGGAGCGCAAGTAGTAGTAAATGTGCTTGTTCTATACATATTCTCGGTAATCTCACTGCAGTTTGGAGCAATGGATACCTCGTATAGTGTATTTGCAGATAGACCTGTTATTGTAGCACTTGCACCAGAGGTTGCTACATTGTCTTCACTCCATTGTGTACTTCCATTTTCTTTGTAGCGAACAAGATAAGAATCATTATTGCCCGTCCAAGTAATAGTAGCACTTTCAGAACTTATGCTTGTAACAGCAATATTTTGTACAGGAGGACATTCTGGTATGGCTTCCAAACACATACTATCTATATATGCATACATATATCCTGCATTGCTTGTAAGTCTAAGAGCGATATGTGTTCCGTCTCCCTCATAGGCAGAAAACATAGCAACTTTTTCTTCAAATGTAGGATTGATAGGAAAACTTGCAACAGAAACAAAAGTAGAAACATCTGTAACATCAGTCATTACTCCAACCTCAACATTACCTGTATAAGTGGAAGAAGAACTCCTTACTTGAAATCTAAGTTGAAGTTCTGTAAGTGTTAATTCATTTTCGTCTATGGCTGGAAGAAAAGTAACATTAGATACGCCACTTAAATATAAACTACGAGTTCCATTAACATAGTAATACGTAGAAGTATAGGCACCTGTAGAAGCGCCCGAAAGAGTTTTTGACCAACAGATAGGCAAACCTGTCTCTGCTTCATAGTTTTCAAAGTCCCAACATTGTGGAACTGTGGTCAAAGCGACACATTCGGTTTTAAATGTTTTTGGCTCGCTATGAATACTATCGTTGTTGCAAATAGCAGAAACATAATAAGTGTAATTTGTTCCAGGTGTAAGGTTGTTTAGTGTAAGGGTATAACCATTTTCTGTGGAAGTAAAATCTGTGGAAGTTTGATACTCTCCTGTGGAAGAGGTTTCTTTGTAAAGAACCGCAAAATTATCTCCTGTGGAAGTCCAATTGATAGTAGCCGAGTTTGTTGTAGTGGTGGAGGTTATTTGCGCAGGACGAGAACAAGCAGGTATTTCTCCTACTGTTACATTGTCCAAATACCAATAATAATTTGTATTAGAAGTGTAAGCAAAAGCCATACGAGGAGTAACTCCATCCTCTACTTCTATATTTGCAAAAGGTACTTCATACAAGTGATAAAGGTTATCTCCTATGCCTGTGGAAGTTATTGTCTCAAGGGCAACAAAGGAGTTTGTATCTGTTACATCTGTTATATAACCTATTTGGAAAGTACCAGAAGAGAGACCTTCTCTACGAGTATAGAAAGAGAGTTGCAATTGGTCTAAACTTGTTTCAAAGGCAGGCATAATAGCAATAACCCTCTTATTGTTATTTGAACGAAATTCCAACTTTTTAGAACTGCTATTATAAGCATCAGAAGAGGAAATTTTTGGATAACCATTATGAGAATTTAGAGTATCCCAGCAATTAGGTATGGAGCCTGATTCATTCTCAAAACCAGTAGTCCAAGGCAAAGAAGTTATATTTCCACAAGCGGTGGTAAAGGTCGCTACTTCTAAAGGATTAGAGAGTCCATCCTCACCACAATCTGCCTTTACATACACATTGTAAGAAGTACTTGCGTCTAAACCTGTTATTTCAAAAGGATGCTCACTTGCAGAAACAGAGTCCCAAGTGTTAGTAGCATTTTCTATATTTTTATAATAAACATACCAATTAGAATTTGCCTCATCTGTCCAATCTACGGTAATAGAAGAAGTTGTTGTGGCAGTTGATACAAGATTTGTTGGTTTTGAACAAGCAGGAATTATCATATTTACTCCGCTAACATCGTCTATATATACATTACATCCTCCAGTTGGATTGTAATGAAAAGCAATATATACAGTTTGTCCATCATAATCTTCTAAACTTACAGCAACTCTTGTCATTGTTGTAATAGCAGAAGAAGTTAAATCAACTGTATGCAAAACTGTTGTAAAACTTGCAACATCAGGAGTTGTTGTTGAAATTTCAACAGTAAAAGCATCTGTTGTGTAAGCATTATATAATCTCCTAATGTAAAACACTAAGGAATCTGTAGATTGTGGCAGTAATGCCGGAGTTATCAAATAGGCATTGTTAGAACTATTATAATTCAAATTTGCAGATGCACTACCTGTGTTGGTGTAACTACTATTCGTATAACGCGACCAATTACTGCTCGTGGAAGTAGCCTTTGCAAGTGTCCAACCATCTGGAGGAAAATTAGAATCCTCAAAACTCTCATTAAGAGGCTGTGTGTTTTGAGTCCAACCGCTAATGCTCAATAGAAGAGTCATTAGCATAATTAAAAAACCTTTTTTCATTGTTTATAAATTATTAATTAGTTTGTTATTTTGTATTTTTTTTTAACTTGCAAAAGTAGGAAATAGTTTTTGACTATAAACACTACTTTTGCAAAAATATTTAGATATTATTTTATTATCCTTTGATTATTAGAAGACTAAGTTATGTTTTCTAACATAAGCATAAGTCTATTTTTGATATTTACCTCCGAAACACTATTATCAAAATCCAAAGCCAAATAATTGAGTTTTGGGTATAGTTCTTTGATGCGGTTTTCTACGCCCTTACTTATAATATGGTTGGCTATGCAACCAAAAGGTTGAAGAGAAACCACAGCATTTACTCCATTTTCCACCATATTTACTATTTCGGCAGGCAAAAGCCACCCTTCTCCAAATTGGGCATAAAGAGGTAGGATGTTTTTGGACTTTTCGGCTAATTCAAAAATATTGTCCAAAGGCTCATAATAAACAAAAGAAGAGAGAGCCTTGTTGTACTTATCTATTTTGCTTTTTATCCTATTGTAAAACAAATTCATTACAAACTGAGGTAGGCTTTGTTTTTCTATATGGTTTTGTTTATTGACTTTGCGATTGACAAAGGTTTGTACAAAGAAATTCATCAACGAAGGTGGCACTACCTCAATATTTTGTTCTATCAACCATTGCTGAACATTATGATTGGCAAAAGGATGATATTTCAAATATATTTCTCCCACTATGCCTACTTTTTTTCTTTCTGTTTTTTCTTTTGGCAAAGTGGAATTAAAATCCTTTACTGCCCTGTGTAACAAAGGAAGAAAGGCTTTGCTGTTTTCTTGCAAAATCAATTGTTTTGCCTCAAGGATATATTTGTTTTGAAGTTCGTTTATTTTTGCTTTGTCTTTGCAACGCACAATAGAAGAGCAATACAGTTTTGAAATACTATCGCCAAACAAAATAGCGTTAAGAGCAAGTGGCAAGGTTTTTACCCAGTTTAGTTTGAAGCCCTCTTGTTTTTTGGCAGTGTTTTCTCCAAAATTAACACTCAACACAGGCACATCCTCAAAGCCCGCATCCACAAAAGCCTTTCTTAGTATGGCATAGTAGTTGGTTGCTCGGCATTGTCCTCCGGTTTGAGTAATACCAAAGGCTATTTTGTTTCTGTCGTATTTTCCACTTTTCAGAGCCTTGATAGCATCTCCCACAATAAGAGTAGCAGGGTAACAAACCTCGTTGTTGGCGTATTTTATTCCTTCCTCTGCACTCAGTTCATCACTCAAAGGCAAAACCTCCAAATCATAACCGTTTATCTTAAACAATTCGGGCAAAAACGGAGAAATATAAGCCGTAAAGAAAGGTGCAAGTATGGTACGATGTTTTTCCTCTATGGCAAAATCTTTGGTATCCTTAAAAGCAATACTCTCTTTCTTCTCTTTGTCTATTAGAGAGTTATTCATTTTTATGCTTTCTATCAAAGAGCGTATTCTAAGTTTTAAGGCTCCGGGGTTTTGTATATCGTCTATTTTTAGAAAGGTGGCAGATTTGTGGTGTCGTTTGAGAATATCCTGCACATCGTCCAAAAGAAAAGCATCTGGACCACAACCAAAGGAAGTCAATTGAGCATAATTCAAATTATTATCTCCTTTTGCCACAAAAAAGGCAGCGTTCTCAATTCTGTTAATATACGACCATTGAGCCACTATAAAAGAAGAGTCTTTTTGGGAAAAATCTTTTTTTCTTGCTATATCTTCGTTTATTACGGTTACGCCAAGATAGGAGGCTATTTCTCCGGCAGAATGCTGTATTAAATCGTCAGTATGATAAGGTCTTGCTGCAAGAAGTATTATTATTTCATTGTTTTGTTTTGCTTGGTTGAAGTATTCCAAATTTTTGTTATACAAGTCTTGTTCAAAACGCTCCCTTTCTTGCAAAGCAATAGCAAAGGCTCGTTCAAAAACTTTTGCCTTTATGCCCAAAGATTCCAAATAAATTTTGCAATTCTTTTTCAAAAGGTCTTCGTCCTTAAAAGAAAAGACAGGATTGTCTATTCTTATATCCTTGTATTTGTCTTTTAGGTGTTTGATAACCACATTATAAGAAGAAACTATAGGGCAGTTATAAGTATTGTTTTCTTTTTCCATAGAGTTCTTCTCATAAACAATATATGGAAAGAAAATGTGCTTTACGCCTCTATTTATAAGGTTATCTATATGTGAGTGAGTAAGTTTAGCAGGAAAACATATATTTTCGCTCATTACCTGATTAAGACTTTTTTCGTATGTGGAATAAGAGGAAATATCGCTTAAGACCACTTCCACTCCACACTCGGCAAACAAAGCATTCCAAAAAGGATAGTTGTCAAACATATTTAAAGCACGAGGAATACCTATTTTTCTTTTCTCTTTTGAGGTTTGAGTGGTGGAGGTTGTATATGGTTGAAAAGTTCTTTGATACTTATACTTATATATATTGTTGCCTTTGGTGGTTTGTTTGCCCGAAGAGGAAAAAATCTTCTCACACCTGTTGCCAGAATAATAGGTATTGCCATTATGAAATTTGTAAGCCGATACCAAACAAGAATTCTCACATCCTTTACAAGTAATTTGTTTTATATCGTATTTGTTAGAATTTATTAGACTTTCGAGGCTTAGTGTTTGTTGCTCCTCTTTGTACTCTTGTTTGGCAAGTAGGGCACAGCCATAGGCTCCCATTAACTCGGGCGAATCCGAGCGATAAACCTTTCTTTGCAAAAGATTTTCCAAAGCCTTTACAACGCTGTCATTTTTCATTGTACCACCTTGCACAACAACATTTTCTCCTAAGGATTTGCCTTCAAGTTTAAGCACCTTATACAAACAATTTCTTACCACACTATAAGAAAGCCCTGAGGAAATATCCTCTATCTGTCTTCCTTCCCTAAGAAATTGTTTTACCTTAGAGTTCATAAAAACCGTACAACGCGTTCCCAAATCGCAAGGACTTTGAGAGAATAGGGCTTTTTTTGCAAAATCTTGTACAGAGTAGCCCAAACCATTGGCAAAAGTTTCTATAAAGGTACCACAACCTGAAGAGCATGCCTCATTAAGTTCTATACGATTAAGCACGCCGTCCTCTATATACATGGCTTTCATATCTTGTCCGCCTATATCAAGAATAAAATCCACCTTAGGCAAGATATGTTTTGCAGCCTTGTAGTGAGCAATGGTCTCTACTATAGAATAATCAAGAGAGAAAGCCGTTTTTATCAAATCTTCTCCATATCCTGTAGAACAACCAGCACAAATAACAGGAGAGGCATTTTCCTTTACTAAGGTGGCTCTTAGTTGCTCCAATCCTTTGATTACTGCATTTATAGGGTTGCCTTCGTTTTTGTTATAGTATTTGAATAAAATGTTTTCATTTTCATCGCAAAGAACTATCTTTGTAGTAGTACTGCCTGAGTCTATTCCAAGGAAGGCTTTGCCTTTGTAGTTAGCAATAGAAACGCTATTGTCTCCAAACTTCTTTTTGTCCTCAAGCCACAAAGAATATTCCTTCTCAGAATCAAAGATTTTGGGCAAACTCTTTGCAACATTGTTTATTACCACAGAGTTGTCTTTGTCTAATTTTTCAGATATTTCGTCCAAAGAAAAAACATCGCCTTTTTTATTAAAAGTACAGCCTTGAGCAACAAGTAAATTGTTGTTTTCCACACTTATAAGGGCATCCTCTGTTATGTTAAGATAGTCCAAAAAAGATTTTCTAAGGCTTTTGATAAAAGTCAAAGGACCTCCTGCAAAAAGTATTTTTTCCTTTATTTCTTTGCCACGCGATAAGGCACTAACCACTTGTACTGCTATGGCATGAAAAATACTTGCACAAATATCCTCCACAGGAATATTTCTTGCTACAAGAGTTTGAACATCCGTTTTGCTAAACACTCCGCAACGAGAGGCTATTGGGTATAGTCGTTGGCTTTTTTGAGCCATAGTGTCCATATCGGCAATAGAAAGATTGAGAATATTACTCATTTGGTCAATAAATGCTCCCGTACCTCCAGCACAATTGCCATTCATTCTCATATCGGGCAGAGCATCCTTTTCCAAAAAAATTATTTTAGCATCCTCTCCTCCTATATCTATGATTGTGTGTAAAGCGTTTTTTATGGTTTTTGCGTAATTGTTCAACGCCATAACCTCTTGTAGAAAAGCAAAATGACATCGTTCTGCCACTCCCATAGCGGCCGAGCCCGAAAGAGTTATTCTTGTTTCTATGTTGCCAAACTTCTTTTTTATAGAGGAAAGAATATTTTTTATAGAACCTTTTATATCGGCATTATGTCTTTGGTAGGAAGAGTAAAGTATCTGGTCCTTATCATCTGCAAGCACAACCTTTGCCGTAGTAGAACCTACATCCAACCCCATATTATAAATTTGCTTATCCATATATACTTATGTTTTCTATAAAAAATTTGGAATGCAAAGTTAGTATTTTTTTTGCGTCTTTTCTCTTTAAAAAAAGCAAAGATTACTTATATTCAAGCAAAGCAGAATTATAGTAGGTTTTTCGTAGGTTATGATAGGTTAGCATAAGTTGTAATAAGTTGGGATAGGTTAGCATAAGTTGTAATAGGAAACGCTTAAGCGTATGACAAAAAGTAACGGCTTTGCCCTCCTATAACAACTCATTACACCTATAAGGAGCCAAAGGCTCCAACCTATGCTAACCTATCAAAACCTACGAAAAAACCACCAAAAATCAAAAAATCGGTTTACTGAGAATCAATCAGTTAGAAAAAAAATTTTTGCAAATGCTTG
>JAUNWC010000332.1 GCA_030540495.1 Bacteroidota bacterium | reverse complement strand
TCTAAACTTTCTGCCTTGTACTGTAAATTCTTTGGTCTTTGGGTTGAAGTCCATCAAAGCGGAGCGGTTAAGTTTGTCGTTAGGTATCTTTGCCTCAACAGGAATATTTTCTCCGTACGACCTATCGCTTAAATCCCACCACTCACTTTTCTTTCCATAAGAAGCACAAAATGATATTATCTTGCCGTCCTTAAAGGCTACTTTCTTTTGTGTGCCTGTGTAGTTATTCCAATATCCCCAAGAACTATCAGAAAGTTTTCCATTATTATCACTATACAATAAGCACCAACAATTATAATAATTTCCATCAACGGTCAAGTGGTCGTTCATCAACTCTCTGACGGCTTGTTGTCCTGCCTTGCTGTCTTGTACATCATAAACAGTTATTCCGTTGCCATAATCTACTTTGCTTGTCAATACCCCTGCAAATCTCTTATCGTCTGGGCTTAAATATTCTCTTGTGTCCTTATCCTCATCTTTGGCGTTCCTATCTCTCCACTCTTTTATTATCTCACCTGGTGCATTATATTTTATAGGGTCAAGTTTATCTTTCCTACATATCTTCAAAGCCTCATCAACTGTCGGTCTGTCCTCTGGCAAACGTATTACTCCATTGCCCGTCCATTTTGCCATCGCAAGTTGTGTAACAGGTTGCTCTTCCTCTACGTACGTCTTAAACGCTTGCAATATCTCATCTGAGTAGTTAGGGCTATTCCTTAGATATGTTTCTATTAAAGCATCATTCCTCTTTGAGAATCTTATATCATCATTCTCACTGCTAAACGCTCCCGTGTTCTCTGTTGCACTTTTTATGTTGAAATTCTGTAAACTTCCGTGATAAACCACCTTTGGCTCGCCATTCTCATCTACAATTTTTGACGAATTATCGCTTAAAATTGAAAATAATCTTGTATCTTTGCCATTGAAATTCTCCTTGTTGGCAAACGGGCGCTTTATCTCGTCAATACCTTCAAGGAGTTTTTCTTTTGATATTTCTGTTAAAGCGTGGTCATAATATGTTTGTCCGTCTTTTACTCCAACAACCATTTTTGCTGTATAATCAACACCTCCTATTTTCAATCCTACTACATAATACCTATAACTATCAAAACCTCGTTTTTCTTTCTCGTTTGTTTCTTCTGTTATAAATATTGCCTCCTCCAACATTTGAGGAATTAAAGCAATAGATTTCAAATGTATTTCATTATCCGCATCGTGCCTTGTTACCTTTTCAGCACCTCTTCTTGTTATTTTTATCTTATCGCCTGTGTCTTTATTAGTGTATTCTCCTCGTAAGTTATCTTTAATATAATTATCGGCAAACTTATTATTCAATTCATACTTATCTTTGTATTCTTCACCTGTCGCAACAATACTTCCACTTCTCCTTAACTTTTCTATTCTTGCCGTTTTTTCCCAATCGCCAAACCACTCTTTAAAAGCCTTTGTTCTTACTTGCACCCATTGTCTTTCGGTCAAGTTACTTTCTTTGCCGTTAGGCGCTTTCATATATGTGCCGTCTTTCTTCGCTTTGTCTATTATTGCTTGCTCTTCTGCTGTGTAGTTGTATTCATTTGTCTTGCTTGACTTAAACGACTTGCTGTTCTTTGCTGTTGCTTGTCTTAATACTTCCATAGGATTTACTCCGTTCAACATATCGCTAAGCACCCTATCGGCAACCTCC
>JAUNWC010000033.1 GCA_030540495.1 Bacteroidota bacterium | reverse complement strand
AGTTAGAGAGGAGAACACTCCTATAAACGAAGAGGTTACACTTTCTTCAAGCGAGTTCCCTTATACTTACCACGGCGAAACCTACACGGCTTACGGCTCTTACTCCGTAACAGAAGAGGACGAGTATGGTTGCGACCAAGTATATAACCTAACTCTTGTAGCAAACTCTGGCATAGCAGAAATAGCAGAGGGCTTAACCATAAGTCTATACCCTAACCCTACAAAGGCTAATGCAACTTTGAAAGTCAATGGCTTAAACGAGCAAGCAACCATAATCATCACCGACCAACAAGGAAGAGTAATTTCTTCTAAGGTTCTACCACAAGGTGTTGATTCTATGGAAGTAGAGACAGACAATCTTGCAAGCGGAGTTTATTACATAAGAGTACAAACTGCTAATACTATAAGAACAGAAAAACTTATCAAACAGTAATAATCTGTAAGATAAGTTCTGTAAGTATATTGTGTTAATTTTTTGGGAAACAACTCTTAAAAAAGAGTTGTTTCTTTTTTTTAAGAAAAAAAACTTTTAATTTTTTTCTTAAAAAAAAGAATTTTTATAGATTTGCGGGTATGAATTAACTAATAAAAATTTATAGCGTATGAAAAAGATAATTTTTATTTTGTTTCTGTGCATATTTGGCTACATAGAAACATTTGCCCAAAACGTTTTGGTGGTAGAAAAGACCGACCAAACAGAAGAAACTTTTGACTTGGGCAGTAATGGTAGCGTTAGTTTCATTGTTGCAAGTGAGCAAAACCCTGCATGTATCAACATTGTTGATAATGAAGGCGTTTTTTTGTATATTTCTATAGATGATATACAAAAAATATACTTCAAAAATACTTTGTCTTTAAATGATTTGTCTATCGAAAACGAAATTTTCGTTTATCCTAATCCTGCCAAAGATTATCTAAAAATCTTTGACAATTCTCCTTCAAAAAAACAAATATCTCTTTATAGTCTTGATGGCAAACTAATCTTACAATCAAGTGTTGTAAATAATGAGAGTGTAGATATTTCTTTTTTGGAAAAAGGTATCTATTTATTGAAATGTAATGGTCAAACCTTTAAATTCTCAAAACTATGAAAAAGATAAATATTTTGTTGGTTATATGCTTTTTGACCTTATTTGTAGCAAAGGCGCAAGATACAATATTAATGTATCACAACGGAAGTGTTGTTTATCAAAACGATATTCAAAACATAAGTAATTTAAAGATGACAAACAACACCTCTAATCTTTTGATTACAGAAGAAGAAGGAAGTACTACTCTTCCTATCTCAAGTATAGATAGTATAATTTTTGGCTCAAACACTAATGAGACCGCAAATATTGTTTATGTAATCTATGAGGAAGATACCGCTTATGTGTTAAATATGTTGGAGGATAATAGCAACATAACCACAACAGTTAGCGGAGCAAATGTTAGCATAATAGCCGAAACAGGAATAAGCAATATAGAGTATTATTTGGTAGGAAGTAGTTCGGATGGTTCTTTTTATTTGGAATCGGACAAGAAGTTTAAATTATCGCTTGGGGGTTTAGACCTAACTTCTTTGACAACCATTCCTATTCGCTTAAAGAAAGATAAAACCACAACTATAGAAGTGGTTAATGGTACTGAAAACACCTTAACCGACAACTCTGCCTCAGACGGCAAGGCTGTTATAAACACAAAGGGAGAAACCACCTTTACGGGTGCGGGAACTTTGACTTGTATTGCCAACAAGAAAAACGGAATTTCCTCAGATAACGACCTAATATTCTCTTCTCCAACAATTGATATTATCGTCAATGCAGATGCTGGCAAAGGAATAAAATCTGATTTGAACGTTTATATACCGGGAGGCAACATCAGCATAGAAGCCAATGGCAGTATAGTTATGGAAGAAATTGGCGCGGGATACGACCCTTCTTACTGCTCAGGTATCGGAGCCGATAGTAGCGTAAATATAAGCGGAGGTATTTTAAACATTACACTTCCTTCTACAAATGCAGGAGGCAAAGGTATTTCCACAGATGGCAATATGACCATAAGCGGAAGTCCTATAATAAACATAGTTTCAGCAGCAAGTGGAGCAACTTATATAGACACATCTGGAAGTACGGATTCTTATAAATCTTCTTGTCTAAAATTAGACGGCAACTTGCTTATAACAGGAGGTATGATAACCTTATCTGCCAGTGGAGCGGGAGGTAAGTGCATAAATGCCGATGGCACCATAATCATTACTGAAACAGAAATCTCAACGCCTAATATAATTGCCTCTACAACAGGTGAGCATTTTGTGGAAGTACAAGGCTCAGGCTGGGGAGCAGAAGATAATACCGATTATGCTCAACCAAAAGCTATAAAAGCCGAAGGTAATTTCTACATAAGCGGAGGTATAATAAACGTTAGTACCGAAAACGATGGGGGTGAAGGATTGGAGAGCAAGGATACTATGTTTATATCTGGAGGAGAAATAACTCTTAACACATACGATGATGCTATAAATGCTGCTAACCATATAGATATTTCTGGCGGAAAAATCTATGCCCGTTCTACTGGCAATGATGCCATAGACGCAAACGGCACTATAACTATAAGCGGAGGTTTGGTTATTGCTATAGGAACAGGGGCACCTGAGGGAGGTTTTGATTGCGACCAAAATACTTTTAAGATTATCGGAGGAACTATCATAGGTATAGGAGGAGAACATTCTACTCCAACCTCATCGGTTTGCACACAAAGAGTAATACTAAAGAGCGGTGTATCTGCCAATCAGGCAATAAACTTTACTGATAATTCTAATAACAGTATTATTATGTTTCAAATACCTGCGATTTCTTCCACACAAGGAGGACAGCCACCACATATTAGCACACTTGCTCCAAATTATGGTCCGGGAGGAGGTCCTAACGGAGGTAATAATGGTTTTGTTCTTTTCTTATCTTCTCCAAATATTTCAACAGGAACTTATAAACTATACACAGGAGGAAGTATCTCCGAAGGCACTGAATGGAACGGATATTATACCAATGGCACATACACCGGCACAAACTACACTTCCATAAATGTTTCTTCTATGGTAACAAATAATTAGATTATATAATTAAGTTCTATGATAGGTTAGCGTAAGTTTTTAGGTATAAAGATTATACTTGCTTGCGCTAACCTATCGTAACTTGTAACAAACTATGCTAACTTATATATAAGAAAAAAACTTTTTACTTTTTTTCTTAAAAGTTATTGTAAATAAAAAAAACTCACTAATATTGCAAAAAATATTTGAGGACTTATTATGAAGAAAACTGCTAAAAAAACGGACAAAAAAAGACTGATTGTCAGTTACAAAAACTTACCCGAAAAAGATAGGGAGTTGTTTAATACTACATACGAAGAAGGTTATACTAATTTTATTCAGAAGATATCTAAACCCGACGGTACTCCTATGTTTTTGGTTCCTTTGGAAACTGAGGAAATAATGTATATGGTTAAAGTGGATGTGAAAATAGACGAACACATCAACGATGAGGATTTTGACAAAGATGTATTTAAGGACAAAGAAGAGGAAACTACTTTGGACGATTTGGAATCGGGCAAAGACACTCACTCCTTTAAACTTGTACATGGCGACTATTCTCAAGAAGAAAAAATAATAGAGGAACAAGCCAATAAAGATATGATAGAATCGGATAGTATGTACTTTGACGAGGAAAAATAGAATATAAAAATCTTGTCTCAGCGTTTGTCTTTACACAAAACGCTGATATATTTTTTTTATTTCTCAAAAAAAAATAAGTCTTTATGTTTGTTGTAATTAAAGTAAGCAAAAAAAATAAATAAAGTTATAGAATTATAATTGAAGTAAAATTTTGTAATTTTGCAAACGTTTTTAAAATAGTAAAAACAATAGAGTTATGGGAATATACATTACAACGTTTTTGGTTTCATTAGTATTGGTTTTGTTGCTAATGCCTCCTTTTATTCGTCTAATGATTAAATACAGAGTTTTAGACAAAGCAGGAGGAAGAAAAATTCACACTGGTTACACTGCTCACATGGGAGGAGTGGTTATCTTTTTAGGTTTTGTTATAAGTGTTACGACTATGATTTTTGCTTATTTCAATCCTCACAATTTCAGTTATTTGATAAGTTTTGCGTTTAGTTTGCTTATAATGATATTGGTGGGAATAAGGGATGATATGAATAGTCTTGGACCTTGGACAAAATTGTTATTTGAAATTGCGGTTGGGCTTTTGTTTTGCCACATAGGTATAACAATAACCTCCATAACGGGTTTTTCTTCTGAGCAAATTATAAATATTCCAGAATGGTTATCCTATCCTATAACAATATTTTTCTTTATCGTTGTGGTTAATTCTTACAATCTAATAGACGGCATAGACGGACAAGCAGGTATGCAAGCGTTGAATACCTTTTTGTTTATATTTTTGTTTTTTATTTTACAAGTAGGCAAAGCCGATATAGGAACTCCTATTTCAGCCACTTTTGTAGAAATTTGCCTTGTTGCTATTATGGGTGCTACCATAGGATTTTTGAGATATAATTGGCAAAAAGCCAAGATATTTATGGGAGATACTGGCTCGTTGTTTATAGGTACTTTGATTACTATTTTTATAGTTTTGGCTATGAAATATAACGCTGGAGTAACTGCCGATGATAGTGTATTTGGCTTAAAAATGAAAGCCTCCGTTGCTCCATTCTTAGGTTATTTTTATTTGCCTTTTGCCGATACTCTTAGGGTGTTTATCAGTAGAATACGCAAGGGTAAATCTCCTTTCAGCCCAGATAAAACTCATATACACCATTTCTTTATACGCTTGGGCTATTCTCATCAAAGATGTACCCTTACAACATTTACCATTTCTTTTTGTATATCCATAATTTCCACCATACTTGCCTTTTTGGTTAGCGACTTAGTTTTTATTATTATCATTATATTGTCGTGGTTTTTGTATGTAAAAATGGTACATATTATGATAGTAAGAAGAGTGAAGTCTATGGGGGGGGGGGGGATTTTGTAACCTTATAAAGTAATTAGAGCCACTATGGAGCAAGATATTTCTATATATATGAAAAATGTATCCCTTTCTTATGAAAAGGCAATACTAACGAATATTAACCTTGAAATAAAAAAAGGAGAATTTGTTTATCTTATAGGCAAAACAGGAGCGGGTAAATCTACTCTTTTAAGAGCCATCTATGCTGATATACCCATAGAGAGCGGAGAGGGTGAGGTTTGCGGATTTAACCTAAAAAACATCAACAAACGCAATATTCCTTTGCTTAGAAGAAAATTGGGAATAGTTTTTCAGGATATGCAATTGTTGAATGATAGAAATGTTTTCAATAATTTGGCTTTCGTGCTTAGGGCTACGGGCAACAAAGATAAAAACCTTATACGAACAAGGGTTATGGAAAGTTTGGAGTTGGTGGGCTTGCAAGACAAAGCAGATGCTTTTCCTTATAATCTATCGGAGGGAGAGATGCAACGCATAGTTCTTGCTCGTGCTATGGTCAATAAACCTGAACTTATAATAGCCGATGAACCAACAGGTAATTTAGACCCTATAACCTCAGAGGAAATAGTCAAATTACTGCTCAAACTCAACAAAGAAAATCAAACCACCATACTTATGGCTACTCACGATTATTTGATTATAAGCGATTTTCGTAATAGAGTTATTTCTTGTGAGAACGGCAAAATAATAGAGTAAACATGAACAATGTTTTTGCAAGCAAGAAAACCATAAATATAGGAGGAGAGTTATATTTTTTTAATCGTCCGTGGGTTATGGGAATACTCAATCTTACGGAGGATTCTTTTTTTGACGGAGGCAAATATTATTCTCTGCCAAAAGCCTTAGAGAGAGCGGAACAAATAATAGAAGAGGGAGCAGATATTTTGGATATAGGAGCCTGCTCTACTCGTCCGGGAGCAAAATTGGTAGAGAAAAAAGAAGAAATAAAACTCCTACTTCCCGTAATCAAAGAAGTAAAAAAACGACATCCAAAAGTTATTATATCCATAGATACTGTTTGGGCAGAGGTAATAGAACCATGTTTTGACAATGGAGCGGATATTCTTAACGATGTTTCGGGCGGAAGTTGGGACGAAGATTTGTTCTCCACCATAGCAAAACTCAAAATGCCCTATATTCTTATGCATACCAACAACACACCGGACAAAATGCAAGAGGAAATTAACTACAACAATCTTTTTATGGATATGTGCAAGTACTTTTCTGAGCGTTTGCTAAAACTAAAAGATTTGGGAGTAAAGGATGTTATATTGGATTTGGGATTTGGTTTTGGAAAAACTTTGCAAATGAATTACGAATTGCTAAGAAGACAACAAGAATTTAAGGATATATTTTCTTTGCCCATACTTACGGGTATTTCTCGCAAAAGTATGATATATAAACCCATAGACCAGAGTCCAAAAGATGTTTTGACTCAGAGTTGTTTTCTTCATGCTCTTGCCTTAGAAAATGGGGCAGATATTCTAAGAGTTCATGATGTAAAACAAACCGTTGATTGCTTAAAATTATACAAATTATATAAGGGCTTTGAAGAATAATGATATTGCTTAATATTTTAAAGGAATTACCAACCTTTGGTATAATAGATTTTGTAGATATTTTGCTTGTAGCAATTTTGCTATTCTTTTTATTTAAATTACTAAAAGGTACCAATGCAATAAGCATAGTAATAGGTTTTTTTATATTCTACATTGCTTGGAAGGTAGTTTCCTTATTGGGTATGACCATACTTAGCGAAATACTCGGGCAGTTTATCTCTCTTGGAGTTTTGGCTTTGATTATATTGTTTCAACCCGAAATAAGACGCTTTCTAATTCTTATAGGTTCCAAAAGTATAACCAAAAGTTGGGGACGCTTTTTGTTTTGGAAATATGCTAACGAAAACGAAAAGAAACTAAACACCAATGCCATAGTACAAGCCTGCTCTCATATGTCTGCAAGTTATACCGGAGCATTGATAATATTTTGTAGAGAAAACAAATTAGAAAGCATAATACAGACGGGAGAGATTTTTCAAAGTGATTTGTCTTCACAACTCTTGGAGACCATATTTTTCAAAAACACTCCTTTGCACGATGGAGCGGTGGTAATAGACAAAGGCAAAATACAAGCCGCCCGCTGTATTCTTCCTGTTTCTCATTCTCACAACATACCTTTGTCTATGGGTTTGAGGCATAGGTCTGCACTTGGTATAACCGAAAACTCCGATGCTATTGCGGTGGTAGTTTCTGAGCAAACTGGCAAAATTTCCATAGCACAAGAAGGAAATATAACCCAAGGAATAACACCTCATTTTTTGCAAGAATTTTTGGACAAAGAATTTAACCATCCTCAAATCAAAACCAAACAAAAGAAAAGCAAATAAACTTTTTTGCAAAAAAATTGTTTTTTATTTTTTTGAAATTTGACAAAATAATTGTCAAATAAAATGCGTTTTCCTTTTAGTTCTAACATTAAAAAAACTTAAAGTATATGAAAACTATCAAATTAAACAATGGTATTGAGATGCCTCAAATCGGCTATGGAGTTTATCAAATAATTCCTTCTGAGGTTCAAAGATGTGTAGAAGATGCTCTTTCTGTTGGCTATCGTATGATAGATACTGCTCAGGCTTACCATAACGAAGAAGGTGTTGGACAGGCTATAAAACACAGCCAAATAAGAAAAGATATTTTCCTTGTTTCCAAAATATGGTTAAATAATTATGGATACGAAAAAGCAAAACGTTCCATTGATGAGAGTTTGCAAAGATTACAAACTGATTATATTGATTTAATGCTTTTGCATCAGCCGTTTTGTGATTATTATGGTGCATATCGTGCTATGGAAGAGGCTCTTAAGGAAGGAAAACTTCGTAGCATAGGTCTTGCTAATTTTTATGCCGACCGTTTTATAGATTTGGCAAGCAATGTAGAAATAGCACCTGCTGTTAATCAAGTGGAGATGAATATTTTCTATCAAAGAGATGATATTCAAAAATATATGCAACCTTTTGATACAACAATAATGTCTTGGGCGCCCTTTGCCGAAGGAAAAAACAATTTCTTTACTAACGAGATTCTAAAACAAATAGGGGAAAAATACAACAAAAGTATTGCACAGACGGCTTTAAGGTTTCTTATCCAAAAAAACGCAATAGTTATACCTAAATCCACTCACAAAGAAAGAATGCAAGAAAACTTAAATATCTTAGATTTTGAACTTTCAAACGAGGATATGAGTAAAATTAAAGAATTGGATATGAATACTTCTTTATTCCTTAATCATCACGACCCTGAGGCAGTCAAAATGTTTATGCAATGGCGTGAAAATATCTAAAAAAAAATAAAAAATATGGCTATAAGAAAACATTTATTTATCGTTACGATATTGTTGTTGCTATCTTGCAATATTCTAAAAGCACAAAACACAATGAATAAACTAAACGAAAAACAGAACTATATAATAACTCTTGCCTCTTTGGAAGCAAAGGGAGATTTGACCAACTTGGAAAAATATCTACATCAAGCCTTAGAAAAATCTCTCACTGTCAATGAATGCAAGGAATTGTTTTCTCATTTGTATGCTTATACCGGCTTCCCAAAAAGTCTAAATGCTTTGAATACTTTGCAAAAAGTAATTAAAGAAGGAGAAGAAAAGGGAAAAAAATTCACAATGGGAAAGGAAAGAAAACCTTTTGACAAAAACTTTAATGCCTTAGAAGAAGGTACAAAAGTACAGACCCAACTTGGAGGAGGCAAACCTTTTTCTTACGATTTTTGTCCAATAGAGGATTATTACTTAAAGGCTCATTTGTTTGGCGATATTTTTTATAGTGACGTACTTTCCTTTGCCGAAAGAGAACTTGCTACAATTTCGGCTTTGAGTAGCATAGAAGGGCTTGAACCTCAACTAAAATCTCATATATCTGGTTCAAGAAATATGGGAGTAAAAGACGAGGAATTAAAAAGCATTTACTTGACATTAAAAGAAAACGTGGGCGAGATAGAGGCTTATAGAAACAAAAAGGCTACTGCTTTTGTTTTCAATGAAAAGTTTGAAGAGGGCAGACCTATAGAAAATCTTGCTTTTCCTATCGGAGAGTTAAACACAGCATACGCAAAATATTTTATAGGCAATTCTTATCTTACAGCCTACAAAACCAACGGAGTAAATACCGCCAACGTAACCTTTGAACCAAAATGTAGAAACAATTGGCATATTCACCACAAAACAGGACAAATACTTATCTGTGTGGCAGGAGAGGGCTGGTATCAAGAATGGGGCAAAGAACCAAGAAAACTTCGTGCGGGAGATGTGGTTAATATTCCTGCAGGAGTAAAGCATTGGCATGGAGCAACAAAAGATTCTTGGTTTCAACATATCGCTCAATCCATTCCTATGGAGGGAGCATCTACCGAGTGGCTTGAAGCAGTAGAAGACGACCATTATAATAATTTAGACAAATAGTATTTTGCTATTTTTGTTTTTTTTCATTTTTTTTATTTTAAATTTATTGTTTATCTTTCAGCGGGAAAGCCAAAAAACTTCCCGCTTTGTTTTTTTATAATTGGAGGCTTTGCCTATAGGTTATTATAAGTTATAATAGGTTGGAGGCAGAGCCTCCTTATAGGTTAAGATAGGTTAGCATAGGTTGTTATAGGTTGAAATAGGAGGGCAAAGCCGTTATTTTATTGCATCTTATAGGAGCCGAAAGGCTCCAACTTATTATAACTTATGCTAACCTATCCCAACCTATGCCAAAAAACAGAAAATCGGTTTACTGAGAATCAATCAGTTAGAAAAAAAATTTTTGCAAATGCTTGCACAGGTGAGAAAATCTTCGTAACTTTGTAAAAAGAAATACACCTTCCTTATTTTCCCTTATTTTTACCCACGTAACTACTTGATAATCAGAGAGAACGAATCTTCGTTTTATTTTCACGAAAGCAA
>JAUNWC010000331.1 GCA_030540495.1 Bacteroidota bacterium | reverse complement strand
ATGCTTTATCCTTACTTCTCCGTTTAGACTATCAAGGTCAAAATTCTGTATATTTGCAAAAATATCTGCCGAAAGAATTGTATTAGTATCCGCAAAAGAATACAAATTCATATTGTGCAAATCTACTTGTGAGGCTTGTGCATCTAAAACTATACTCGGTTTGTTTTGATAATTTATTTGTCCCTTTGCTTTCAAGTCGGCATACTTATCCTTTATATTCAAATCCAAATCTATATCATAGTCATTTAACTTGCCTTCCACTTGCACTTGGTCATAAATATTGTCTTTGAAATAGAAATTATGTAAGTTGGCAAACAATTCTCCGTTTCTATAATTCTTATTCCAAACAATACTTGCATCTGCATTTAAAGAAGTGGTTCCAAGCATATTATTATTCAGTAACTTAGATAGATTAACTCCATTGCTCTCTATTTTTGCAAGGTAAAGAGTTGAATTTGCCTTAGGCTTAGACTCTGCCTCCACATCCACCACTCCTATATCCGAGATAATATTTGCCTTAGAAACAAAATCTTTTATCTTACCTCTAAACTCACCTTTCAGCATAACATTGCCCAAACGCTTTAACAAATCTACATTGGGTATTTTTTCGTTTATAAAACCTAAACTTTGATTAAGAACATCCTCATATGAGGTGTTTAAATTTTCTATTCTAAGGTCAGCAAAAGTATTTTCTATATCTACAAGTCCTTTTATACTCCCATAGGTTTTTAACTGAGTGTTATTACTTCTTACATCTAAATTGTTTATGGTCAAATTGGATAACGTTCCCTTAAGGTTAAAAAAAGTAAATACTCTTTGTTTTGCTCCCTGCAATTGTTTGGCAAAATAGGCTGCATCTTGCATACCAACATAAGAGTCTTGGGATGTACTTATTTGCATATACACAGAATCCACAAAAGAAGAATAGGTTTTGTATGTATTGCTATATAGGTTTATATCTGTTTTGAAATTTGTGTTATCGGTTATTATCTCCGATTCCTTTAAATAAATATTTTGAGGACTAACTCTTACTTTGCCTTTTAGTTTTTTAAGATTTAAACCGCTACGCTCCTTTAAACTCAAATGCTCTATCTCCAAGTTAATATCTCCTCCACTTAAAACAAAATTCTTTGCCCTCAAATAAGAACTACTAACCTCTATATCGTTGCTTGCAAATAAATGTTCTTCAATAGAAGTCTTATTTTTTAGATTTTTTAGTTTAAAATTGATATCACTCAAATCTATTTTTCTTATTTCCAAAACAAAAGGTTCTTTCTGCTCCTTTTCCTCTTTCTTCTTATCGCTCTTAAAGTAGTCTATTATAAACTTAAAATTCATCCCCTTATCAGAGTTGGAAAGATGGCAAGTAATATCCTTTATTTCTACATTTCTCACAACTATATGTTTAGCACTCTTTATATTAGAAAGATTTGCTCCTATAAAAGAAATATAAGCCAAGGTATCTTGTTGCAAATCTTCAACATAAACATCCTTTACTCCTGCATGAAGAAAAGGCGAAACATTTAATGAACCTATGCTAACTTTTGTATTCCATTGCTTAGAGAAAAATTCTGCAACCTTTGCAGCCGTAAAAGATTGAACTATTGTTGTATTAAGCAAAGCAATCATCAAATAAACAACAACAAAAACTACAGAAAGAAATATTGCAAAACCTTTAAATATCTTTC
>JAUNWC010000032.1 GCA_030540495.1 Bacteroidota bacterium | reverse complement strand
CCCAACTTATCCAAATCTATCTTAACTTATTTCAAGTTATCAAAAAAATATTACGATTATATATAATAAAGCAAGTAATATTTCGTTTGTAGCGATGTATAAACCATAAAATTTATTATAAAATGAAAAAATTAGTTCTTTTGACCTTAATGGTCTTTTCCCTAATTGCTTGTGAATCACAAGAGAAAAGAGAAATCAGTTTTTCTGCCCTACCGCAGAAGAGTCAGCAATTTATCAATCAACACTTTGCAGACAAGACTATTCAAATTGTTTTTATGGAAAGAGAGATGTTTGGTAAAGAGTATGAAGTTATGTTTGTTGATGGTACACAAATAGACTTCAACAACAGCGGTAGTTGGACAGAAGTAGAGTGTAAATTGGCTCCCGGTGTTCCTTTGACTTTTATCAAAGAAGGAATTGTTACCTATGTAAGCACAAGATTTCCTAACGCTTATATAGAAAGCATTTCTTATGAACACAATCGTTACGAAGTGGATTTGAGCAACCATGTGGATTTAGTTTTTGATTCCAATGGCAATTTTCTTCGTTACGATGACTAAATAAGAGTCATTAGAATTTGAAAACCTTAAGCCATGCAACAACATTGTTGCATGGCTTTTTGTTATACCCTTCCTCCTACAATTACTGATAGCAAAGAGGGTAAGAATTTTTTCATAAACAAATATACAAGATAAATAACAAAAAAACTAAGTATAATAGGCAAGAAATAAGCCAAAAGTAAGGGAGTATTATTGCTTATTTTTAGCAACAAAGGTGTAAAAATAGACAGCGTTGTCAAAGGATGCAAAGCAAAGAGCAAAAACACAAAAGAAGGAGAAAATAAATTAGAACGTTTTTTTAGACTAATGTTTTTACTCTTGCTTACTGCCCAAGTAAAAATGGCAAACACTCCGCTAAGTATAAACAAGCAATGAATAGGATAGACATTAGAGGCATTGTGAAACATATTTGTAGGCTCCACATTGAAAACAAAGTCCAAGATGCCAAAACAAAGAAATAGAATATATAAATAAGGCTTAAATTTATTCATAAGAGCAACAATATCTTTTTGTTTTATAGAAAAATAGGCTCCTAAGGAAAAGAATAACAATGAACTATCTAATACAATATTGAAATTTAACAGCCAAATCAAAAACAAGAAAATAATAAATATCAAACCTAATTTTTTTATAACCTTGTATAACAAAGGAGATATCAAACACATAATCATTAAATCTCTAATATACCAAAATTGGAAAGCCACAGGCATAGGGTAATCAAAAATATGAGGTAGTAAAGAGAGAAAATTTTGATGTAAGAAAAAGCATTTAACCAAACAATAAAACAAATTCCATATCAAATAAGGAATAAGTAGAGAGAAAAAGCGTTTGAGAAGTTTGTTTTTGTAGTCTTGTTTTGTAAATTTTTCTTGTTTTCTAACGTCAAAAAAGAAATAATAACCCGAAATAACAAAAAAAGATGGAACGGCTATGCGAGAAATAATCTGAGTAAAAACAAAAACAATAGAATAGGAAAAATCAGAGTAGGGTAGAAGTACTAATAAATTGTATTTTACGTGAATAAAAGTTACTAAAATCATTAAAGGTAAACGCAAAAAACGACAAGCAACGGAAAATTTGCTGTCGTTTAAGTCTTCGTTTTTTTGTATAGCAAACATTGGAAATAGGTTTTATTGTTTGTCTATTTTATAACCTTTTAGTCCATAGAAACACAGATAACAATAAGAAATCATTGGAATAATAAAGGAATATTTTATGCCTATGCCATCCGCTAACAATCCTTGCAAAGGAGGCAATAATGCTCCTCCAACTATCATCATAATAAGTATAGAGGAGGCACTTGCAGTTTGTTTGCCAAGTCCATCTATAGCCAAAGTAAAAACATTGCCCCACATAATAGAATTAAACAAACCTATTGCCAAAATACACCAAACGGCAATCTGAGGAGCGGCTATAAAAGACGAAATTATTAAGCCTAAATTTACCATTGAAAAAATGCCAAGGGTAAGTGCTGGTTTGCCTTTGCCAAGATAGAAAAAGATAAAGTTCAGTACAATAAACACAATAAAGAACCAAACTTGATGGAAAACCAAACCATGCAAAAAGTAATTCACAAAGAATATAATAGCAAAACAAGATACGGCAAGAATAATCATAGAGATTATTTTTTTGGAGGCTTTGTTGTTGGAAAGAGAAACTGCTCCAAGGAATCTGCCTATCATTGCTCCTCCCCAATAATAACTAAGAAAAGCGGAGGCAAGGTTTTCAGGCTTTTGCAAAGTTTCTTTCATATAAGCAACAAAGTTGCTACCAATACTTACTTCGGCTCCCACATAGAAAAATATTCCCAATGCTCCCAACACTACGTATGGTTTTTTGAAAATACTTTCTCCTTTGGTTGTAGAAGTTTGAGTTTCTTGCTCTTGAGTTATTGGTGTTAAATAAAGAAACACGGCCACAGCCAAAAGCAAGCAAGCCAAAAACATATAAGGCATAAAAACAGCAGTTGTGCCTTCTGTATGGTGGGAAAAATAGTCAAAAACAAGAAAACCTCCCAAGGCAGGTCCTAAGGTGGTTCCTAAGGAATTAAAGGCTTGAGTAAGGTTTAGCCTTGAGGAAGCCGTACTTCTATCTCCAAGTATGGAAACAAATGGGTTGGCTGCTATTTGCAAAAAAGTAAGTCCTATTCCCAAAAGAAAAAGGGTAAGCAAAAAGGTTGAGAAAGGGAGATTGTTTTTTGCTGTTAGGGCAAACAAAAAACAAGCCACCGAGGCTATTATCAGACCTATTAGAAGAGTGTTTTTGTATCCCATTTTGGTTATAGGGTCTTTGCCTTTGCGAGCAAAAAGATAAAAAATAAAAGCCCCTACAAAGTAGGCTCCAAAAAATGCAAACTGAACAATATTTGCTTGAAAATGACTAAGGGAATAAACACCTTTTAGATAAGGAATAAGAACATCGTTTAGCGAGGTGATAAATCCCCACATAAAAAACAATACTGTAACACTTATCATGGGTAACAAAGACGTTTTTCTTTCTATATTATTCATACTCTTTTCTTTTTTTTATTTTGAGCAAAGTTACTAAAAAACTTTGATTTAACAGAACTTATTATGTAGAAAATAGGTTGTTTGTTGGTTGGAGGTATAGGGAGTTTATACTAATTCGCTACGAGAGACGTCTTGTCTTATAAAGATAAAAAGCATAAGAGTAAAAGCCCAAAGTGATGAACCTCCATAAGAGATAAAAGGCAAGGGTATGCCTATAACGGGCAAAAGACCTATGGTCATTCCTATATTTACAAAGAAATGAAAGAATATAATTCCTGCTATACCATAGCCGTAAATTCTCGCAAAGTTACTTCGCTGACGTTCTGCCATTTTTATGATTTTTACGCATAACCATATAAATACAAATACAATAACCATACTCCCCACAAATCCCCATTCTTCTCCTATGGTACAGAAAATAAAATCGGTATCTTGTTCGGGTACAAAATTAAATTTTGTTTGAGTGCCTTGCAAAAAGCCCTTTCCAAGAACTCCTCCCGAGCCTATGGCTATTTTGGACTGATTGACATTATAACCAACTCCTTTGTAGTCTTGTTTTTTGCCGAGTAGAACTTCTATACGGTCTTTTTGATGGGAACCCAAAACTTCTTCGTATCCAAATTTTACTCCAAATACAACGGTAAAGCAAAACACCAATATTCCCAAAAAGTAAATGAATTTGGTTTTGTGGTTTTTGCTATGAACAACAAAATAAGTTATCAAAATAACAACAGCCAATATGCCAGCAAGCCAAAAAGGATTTATTAGCAAAGCAAGAATAAAAAGCACTATTGCTCCCGCTCCAAAAATCAATACATACAAAGACAAACCCTCTCTAAACAAAACAAAGATAAAAGACAAGAATACCAAAGCAGAGCCTGTGTCGTTTTGCAAGAGAACCAACAACATAGGCAAAGCAATTATTCCTATGGCTGTTAGTTTGGTTTGCCATTTACGCATATCTACGTTTATGGTGGAAAGATATTTTGCCAATGCTAAAGCGGTTGACATTTTTGCAAATTCAGAGGGTTGTATGCCAAAATCTCCTACTCCGAGCCAACTTCTTGCACCCTTAGTTACAGAGCCGGTAACCAATACCACCAACAGCATTGCAATACAAATAGCATATATAAGAAAAGAGGTTTGAGAGAAAAATTTTGGGTCTATAATCAAAACAAAAAACGCAATAATCAAAGACGCTCCTATCCATACCAATTGTTTGCCATATCTACAAGAAAAATCAAAAATATTGGAATGCTCTCCATCATAAACGGCAGCATAGATGCTAATCCATCCGGTCAAAACCAAAAAAAGAAAAGCAATAACAACCTTCCATTCTATATTTCTTATTATTCCGTGTGTTTTCTTATCCATTGTTGTGTTCTTAGTTTGTAGTTGTTGCTTGAGTGTTGTTTGTGTTATTAGTTTTCTTCATATCGGCTTTCTTTTTTGTCTTAATAGGAGTTCTTTGCAAAGGCAAAGGTTGGCAAGGAGCCGCTTGCATATATTGTTCTTCTATTTCTTTGCGTTCTACTTCTCGTTTGATATATTTCTCTATAATAAGTCCTGCTATAGGAGCCGCCCAAGTGCCTCCGCCTCCTCGTGCATTTTCTACATAGACAGATACTGCTATTTTGGGTTCATCTTTTGGAGCAAAGGCTATAAAAACAGAGTGGTCGGCTCCTATGTTTTCGGCTGTGCCTGTTTTACCACAAACATTTAGTCCTGGCACATCGGCTCTGCGACCTGTTCCTCCTGCCTCATGTACTACTCCCCACATTCCTTCTACAGCCACATTCCACCACGAACTTGCTATAAAGGAATAGTGCTTTTTTGTGTATTTTTTATAGACTTTTTTGTTGTTTTCCTCGCCAAAAGATTTTATTACATGTGGAGTTATATACCAACCTCTATTGGCAACCAAAGCAGCAAAATTAGCCATCTGAATAGGTACAACCATAACCTCTCCTTGTCCTATGCTGTTAGAATAAATGGTATGAAAGTTCCATCCTGTAGGATACCATCTATTATAAAAACTTGTATCTGGTATGTAGCCTTTACTTACGTTAGGTAAATCTATATCCATACGCACTCCAAAGCCCATACGCTTCATTGCAGCAGTCCAAAGCGACAAACCATACTTGCTATCTATTTTTCCGGTTTGAGGATTTTGCTGTTGAACCTCTCGTTGAAAAACTCGGTAAAAATAAGGGTTGCAAGACATCTTTATAGCATCTTTTACATTGGAGGCATAAGGATGGTTATGACAGCCCACAAGTCCTTTGTCGCAAGGGAATCCACTATTAGCCTCTATTACCCCCATATCCAAAGCCACCAAAGCCTGAGCAACCTTAAAAATACTGCCCGGAGGATATTGTGCCATTAGGGCTCTATTAAACAATGGTTTGGAAATATCGTCTGCAAGTTTTTTATAATTTTTTCCTCTTTGCCTGCCCGCCAAAAGATTAGGGTCGTATGAAGGAGCAGATACAAAACAAAGAATTTCTCCCGTAGAGGGTTCTATGGCAACAATAGAGCCTCGCTTGTTTGCCATTAGTTTTTCGGCATATTTCTGTAATTCAAGGTCTATGGTAGAATAAAGATTTGCTCCCGCTTGAGCAGGGATATCAAACTGACCGTTTTGGAACGAACCCTTTTCTCTATTATGTACATCCACAAGAGTTATTTTATTTCCTTTTTTTCCCCTTAACAATTCCTCGTATTTTTTTTCTATACCGCTCATTCCAATATAGTCGCCTCTTTTATAATAAGCATCCTCTTCTATCTTTTTTTCATTGACCTCTCCTATATACCCCAAAACAGCGGCAGCAATGCTATCAGGATAGGAACGTATTGTTCTTTTTTGAGCATAGAAGCCTTGAAAGGAATATAATTTTTCTTGCAAAGCGGCAAAATCTTCTTTCAATATTTGTTTTTCAAAAAAAGAGGGTGCATACATGGAATATTTTTTTGCTTTCTCCATCTTCTTTACAAACTCCTCTGTGCTTATATTCAAAAGACTGCAAAAAGCATTGGTGTCTATGTTTTTCACTTGACGAGGAATAACCATAAGGTCATAAACTACTTCGTTATACACCAAAAGTTTGCCATATCTGTCATAGACCAAACCACGTGAAGGATATTGAGTAACATATCTTAAGGCGTTTCTGTTGGCAAGTTCGGAATAGGTGTCGTCTATTATTTGTATATATAGCAACCTAAGGGCAAAAATTACACCTATGGTTATAAAAATACCTATTACTACAAACTTTCTTGACGATAAAATATTCTTCATTAGTTACTCATAAAAAATTGACTTGCAAAGATACAACTCTTTTTTGAAAACTATTCTTTTTTATATATCCTTTGCCCTGTGATAAATTTTTGTTTGTTACTTAATCTTCTGTTATTTTGTCTAATACTGCAATGTTTTCTATGTGGTGTGTATGAGGAAACATATCCACAGGCTGTATTTTTGTTACCTTATACTTAGGTGACAAAAGTTTCAAATCCCTTGCCTGAGTTGCCGGGTTGCAAGAAATATACACTATTCTTCTTGCTTGAGTATTTAATATCTGTTTGATAACAGCCTCAGCCATACCGCTCCTTGGAGGGTCGGTAATAATAATATTCGGTTGAGAATTTGCCTGGATAAAATCCTCATTCAAAACCTTTGCCATATCTCCCGCATAAAAAACAGTGTTATCAATACTATTTTCTTTGCTATTTATTTTTGCGTCCTCTACTGCATCCTCAACATATTCTATACCAACGACTTTT
Source organism: Bacteroidota bacterium (assembly GCA_030540495.1). Lineage (GTDB taxonomy): Bacteria > Bacteroidota > Bacteroidia > Bacteroidales > P3 > Scybalousia_A. The sequence continues at coordinate 3,177 of JAUNWC010000032.1, read as the reverse complement.
TTTGCCTTATTGGCAACAAAATTTGCTATCGTTCCAGTACCAGTATATAAGTCATAAACAATATCTTCTTGCTGAATATCAGCAAATTTGGCGGCAAAGGAATATAACTTTAAGGCTTGCGGAGCATTGGTTTGATAAAAAGTTTTTGGTCTTATTTTAAATTGCAAAAGTTTTTCCTCTTCAAAACAAGGCATATATTCCATTATATGGTCTTTGCCATAAAAAACCACAAATTCTTGGTCAGATAAGGAGTCGTTCATTTTTGTATTTATGCAATATTGAAGAGAAGTAATCTGAGGAAACTTTTCTTTCAATGCTTGCATAACTTTCTCTATTGTAACCATATCCTTATAAGCAAAAACCACTACCACCATTAAATCCTCTCTTTGAGTATTCCTTATAATAAGGTTACGCATCAAACCACTATGCTCTCTTATATTATAATAAGGTATGTCGTTTTCTATGGTATAGGTTCTTAAAAAATTGCGTATTTGATTGGAAACATCGGCTTGCAAAACACAGTGTTCTATATTCAACACCTTGTCAAACAATCCACTAATATGAAACCCAAGTGCTGGTTCGTCTTTTTCTCCTTTTACAAAGTCTTTTTTCCACGCTCGAGCCGAAAAAGTAAATTCCAATTTGTTCCTATAATAGTATATATTGTCGGAACCCTCTATGTTTGAAATATTTTCGCAAGATATTCCTCCTATGCGTTCCAAGTTGTCAATTACTTGCTGTTGCTTGTAGTTTTTTTGCCATTCATAGTCTAACATTTGCCAAGAACAGCCTCCACAATTCTCAAAATGAGGACATTTAACCTGCACTCTCTTGTCCGAAAATGTTTTTATTTGCAAAGACTTTGCCAAACAAAAACTATGTTTTTGCTTATATACCAAAGCATCTATAACATCTCCTGGAGCAACCTTTGGAACAAAAATAACCTTCTCCTCTTGCTTTATTATAGCGTTTCCTTCCGCCGCAAAGCCACTAACAAAAGCATTTTCTATAATATGTTGTACCTTTTTTTTTCTCATAAAAGGAAAGAAAACTAAATCCTTACTTATTCACACAAACAAAAAAAGCGAACAGCAACACCTTGTATTACTGCTCACTGCATTTCTTAATAAACTACAAGCCTTTCAACTATCTTTCGTCAGAAACAGTAAGTTTTTTTCTTCCCTGTCTGCGTCTTGCATTCAATATTTTTCTTCCGCTTGCGGTAGACATTCTCAATCTAAAACCGTGTTTATTAACTCTTTTTCTCTTTGAAGGTTGGTATGTTCTTTTCATCTCCTTAATATATTTCTTTAATTATACTCTCTATAATATTTCTCTAATTTTGATTTGCAAAGGTAATACTTTTTTATAAACCTACAATATTTTTTTATTTTTTTTTCATTTTTTTATTTGTGTTTCTAATAAAATATATAATTTTGCAAGCAGAATTGTGGTTCGTTGAATTACGCTCTGTTTTCAACGACTAAGAGGGAAATAGGTGAGAATCCTATACAGTCCCGCTGCTGTGTGTCCAAACAAAATAAAATATTTGAAATATTTGTGCCACTGTAATTTTTTATGGGAAGGCGTTTCAAATAAGGATAAGTCAGAAGACCTGCCACAAGAGTACCGAAAATTTGTTAAATCTTCGTGGGATAGGATAAGGCAAAAAAAGTTTGTTATTTTTTTTTGAGTACTTTTCTTCGGAAGGCTTTACAAATAATAAGTACATGTTTTTGGGAATATTGTATAATAAATAAAAAGTAAAAACAGATGAAGAAAAGTATTTTTTTTATATCCCTTATTTTGTTGGGATTCGTTTTAAAGGCTCAGTATGATGGAGCAGTAGGGACAGAAGGCTGTTTGGCTATCAATCAAAACGATGAGCGTATAGTATCTTGGGCAATAGGTGTGGAGGTTAATCGTGGTTTTTGGGATTACGGCGATACAAGAATAGTAACATATGGTGAGCCTTATATGGCATTAGGCAAACCTGATTCAACCACAACCACAGCCATTTCTTTGGGAGAGGGCGGAAGTGCTTTGATAACCTTTGATAGACCTATTATAAATGGAGAGGGAAAAGATTTTGTGGTTTTTGAAAATGCTTTTGGTCCAACATTTTTGGAATTGGCGTTTGTAGAGATTAGTTCCGATGGAATAAACTTTTTTAGATTCCCTTCCCTTACAACCTCTTACCACAATGAAGAGAATCCAAGCGAGGGTAGAGGTGCAGAACGCTATAACAACCTTGCGGGCAAATATGAGTTAGGTTGGGGAGTAGGTTTTGATATTAGCGAAATACCAGATAATGATTTGTTGGACAAAAACAATGTGCGTTTTGTTCGTTTGGTGGATGTTATCAATGGAGTGAGCACAGATTCTCAAGGCAATATTATCTATGATGGAGTTTCTTGGGCTACTTATTCTCAGGGTTTTGACCTTACGGGAATAGGCGTTATAAATGGAGGTGAGCCATATATTGTGGCAGATTTTGAAAACTTAGATTTGACAGCAAATTCTTTTGAAATAATAGATTTAAATAATTACACTGAGCAGGGCGATAATATTTATTACAAAGACTATATCACCAACGGTCTCAACTTTATGGGAACTCTTTACTATTCTTATGGTTACCCTATGGCTGTAGGATTTGGTATAAGCAATGTTGCAGATACCAATACAACTATAAACGGAAATAGTGAATATCGCTCTGCTTATTATATTTCTGCTCCTATGTATGCTATGGAGGGAAAAAATTATAACTATGCTATTGGTTACTATGATGCTTGGACAGAAAATCAACACAATATAGTAAAACAAGCCAATGGACAAACATTCTTTCCTCTTGGTGTTTATGTTTCTAAATCTTTGGCTGCTTGGGAAGATTTGGAAGTTTCCACAACAGAAAATCTTTATTTCAAAGTGATTGCAACGGGTTACGATGCAAGCAACATACAGACAAACACTGCAGCAATATATCTTTATGACCAAAATAATAATATAGAGAATCTAAAGGATTGGAGATACTTAGATTTGTCTTCTTTGGGAGAGGTTAGTAAAGTGCTATTCTCCGTTGAATGTGCAGATAGTTATGTTTCCAATTATTTTTGCTTAGACAACTTTGTCTATACTTCTCAAAGCACTTCTAATAATCAAAACATACTTGTAAACAAT
>JAUNWC010000031.1 GCA_030540495.1 Bacteroidota bacterium | reverse complement strand
AAAAAATAGAATTATAATTCTCAAAAAAGAAGAGGGCGAAAAACTGAAAGTTTTTCGCCCTCCTTTTTATTACTCTATTACAAATTCTTTTTATTAGGATAGTCTATATTGTAATGAAGCCCAACGCTTTCCTTTCTTTTCATTGCCATACTAATAATAAGGTAAGCATTGGCAATAAGGTTCCTTAACTCACAAAGTTGAGGTGTTAGTACTGAGCGATTATAAAGTTCTTCTACTTCGTCATAAATAAGTTTAGTACGTTTGAACGCTCTTTGCAAACGCAAATTACTGCGAACTATACCAACATAGTTGGACATAATTTGTTGTAACTCTCTTTGCGTTTGAGTTATAAGAGACATCTCCTCGTTAAATACCATTCCTTCTGCATTCCAATCAGGCACTTGGTCGCAAAAATCTATATTCTTTATGGCTTCTTTGCTATCTATAGCAGCGCGGTGAGAATAAACCAAAGCCTCCAATAATGAGTTTGAAGCCAAACGGTTGCCTCCGTGCAATCCCGTACGAGAACATTCTCCTGTGGCGTAAAGATGTTTGATAGTAGTACGAGCATATTCATCCACAACTATTCCCCCACAACTATAATGAGTGGCAGGAACAACTGGTATCATATCTCCTCGTGTTATGTTTATTCCCATTTCCAAACACTTTGCATAAATATGAGGAAAATGATGCATAATTTCTTCTTTGCTTATCTTGGAACAATCCAAATAAACGTGGTCGTCTCCGCTAAGAGTCATCTCCGAATTTATTGCCCTTGCAACTATATCCCTTGGAGCCAAAGAACCTCGTTTGTCATATTTATGCATAAAACTCTCACCTCTCAAATTCTTTAACTCGCCTCCGGCTCCTCTCATAGCCTCTGTAATAAGAAAAGAAGGTTTTTCCATAGGGTTGTAAAGAGATGTTGGGTGAAACTGAATAAACTCCATATCTTTCAACCATCCTTTTGCTCTATGCACCATAGCCTGACCATCTCCCGTAGCAACAACAGGTGCAGTGGTGGAAGAATAAACATTGCCATTACTTCCCGTAGAAAGCATTATAACCTTGGCAAGATAAGTGTCTATGCTATTGGTTTGTTTGTCCAAAACATATGCTCCATAACACTCCACGTTGTCCATATGCCTATTTACCTCCTGTCCCAAATGATGTTGAGTAATAAGGTCTATGGTAAATTTATTTTCTTTGAGTTCTATGTTTTTATTTTCTCTTACGGCTTCTAATAAAGCCCTCTCTATTTCTGCTCCGGTATTGTCCTGATGGTGAAAAATTCTATGCTCAGAATGACCTCCCTCTCTTGCCAAATCATAGAAACCAAAACGATTTTTGTCAAAATTGGTTCCCCAATTTATCAATTCTTTTATTCTATCGGTGCTTTCCGTTATGGTTATTCTTACGCTTTTTTCATCGCATATTCCCGCACCAGCAATAAGGGTGTCTTGTATATGTTTTTCGTATGTATCTGGCTCATACATTACTGCGGCAATACCACCTTGTGCATATTTTGTAGAAGATTCTTCTGCCTCTGCTTTGGTAAGCAAACAAACTTTGCCAAATTCAGCAACTTTTAAGGCATAACTCAATCCCGCTATACCCGAGCCAATAACAAGAAAATCAACTTTATATCGCATTACGTCTTGTCTTTTTTTTAACTTAAAGCATTAGCACCACTACAAATTTCTATTATTTCGTTTGTAATACTTGCTTGCCTCAATTTGTTATAAGTAAGAGTTAAATCATTTAAAAGAGTTTGAGCATTGTCGGTAGCCTTATTCATACTGCTCATTCTTGCTCCGTGCTCAGAGGTAAAGGAGTCTAAAAAACACCTATACATTTTTGTATTCAAAAACAAAGGAACAACACTTTGAAGTATTTCCACCTTATTGGGTTCAAAAATATAGTTGCTATTCGTCTTATTTTGCTTGTTTATATCAAAGGGAAGAAAACTCTCAACAACAGGCTCTTGCAAAGCCGCATTTTTAAATTTATTATAGACAATTTGCACCTTATCGTACAATCCTTTTTCGTATTGTTTTAGAATATTCGCAACCAACAAAGCAACTTTTTCAAACGAAAGCCCTTCCCAAATTTCATCCTTACTTCCCAAATAATCAATTTCCTTTATATGTTTAAAAACAGCATCACCCTTTTTTCCAAAACTCTGTAAATAAACCACTTTGCCTTCACTTTGATATTTTTCTATCAGGTTTTTTGTAAGTTTGATGATAGAGGAATTAAAAACAGAACACAATCCTTTGTTAGAAGTTAAGGCTATGATTAAAATTTTTTTCTCCTCTTTCTTTGACTTTATGTAAGGTATATCCTCCTTTTCGCCATCAGTCAATCTATAAACCATAGATTCCATTTGAGAAGCATAAGGTCTTAGTTGCATTATAGCAGTTTGAGATTTACGCAACTTAGCAGCCGAAACCATTTTCATTGCAGAAGTTATTTGCTTTGTAGAACTTACAGAAGCAATCCTATTACGTATTTCCTTTAGATTTGCCATAAAAACTCCGTTGCATTATATACTCCTTTTTCAAGAGTGCAAATTTAAAACTTTTTCTTAAATTCTTAGATAGTTTTGTTCATTTTTTCAAAACATTACAACAAAAGTACTTCAAATTTAATGCCAATTTTTTAATATGTTACAGCCACAGCCTGTTTTATAGGGCAAAGCCGCAGGCACAGCCTGTTTTTTGGGGCAAAGCCGGTTAATAGGTTGGAGGCTCAGCCTCCTTTTATAAGACGCATAAGCGTGGTTTTATAGGTTAGTATAGGTTGGAATAGGTTGGAGCCTACGGCTCCTATAAGACACATAAGCCTATGATAAAAAGTAATGGCTTTGCCCAATAAAACACCCTGAGGGTGCTTTGCCCTCCTATAATAACTTATAGGAGCCGTAGGCTCCAACTTATGCTAACCTATCATAACCTAAAATAACCTATTTCAACTTATTCCACCTATGCTAATTTATAAAAAAAAAGAGTAGCGAATTGTTTGCCTTTTTGGGAAAAAAAGTCGCTACCAACTTATAAATATTTATAGATTTTTAATTCATAGTCAATGATAAAGACTTTTCTTCTGCCATACGTCTTATATTTATAAGAGCATAACGCATTCTTCCCAAAGCAGTATTGATACTTACTCCTGTTCTCTCTGCTATTTCCTTAAAAGACATATCTGCATAATGCCTCATAATTAATACTCTTCTCTGCTCCTTTGGAAGTTGTTTGATAAGATATTTTATATCCTTGTATATCTGTGCTTTTATCATTTGTTCTTGTACGTTATACTCACTTGTGTTCAATGTATCAAAAACACTGTATTCCTCATTGTCATAAACCATACGATATTTTTGTCCTTTACGAGCATGGTCTATAACCAAATTGTGTGCTATACGCATCACCCATTTTATAAACTTACCCTCATCATGGTAAGCACCGGAGCGAAGAGTATTAACCACCTTGATAAAAGTATCTTGGAATATATCATCTGCAATGGCAGGGTCTTTTACCAACGACAAAATATAATTGAAAACCTTTTGTTGATGTCTTTCCAAAAGTATTTGAAAAACCTTTTGTTCTCCATTTTGATATGCTAAGACTAACTCTTGGTCAGTTCTGTTATCCATTTGCTTTACCATAAGAATACATTGACTATTTTTTTCTCTTTTACTCTCTTTCATCTATAAAAATAATATTCTTATGTCATTTATCTACTATTTAATTCTACTTTCTTTTTATCAAGGGCAAAGATACAATCTTTTTTTTTACTAACCAATTTTTATTAGAAAAAATGTTAAAAAATATTAACACCTTATAGGGAAGAATAAGAAAAACAATTAGTTATAATCTTTTATAACTTAGTATAAGTTAAAGCAAGTTAGTATAAATTTTTATAATAGAGGGAAACTTCTTATAATAATATACACTAACCTACTCTAACCTATACAAAAAACAATCTTGCTTAGGTTTGTGTGTATTAGTATAAAAATTTGTATTTTTGCAGAAAATAACAGACTATATATTAGAAGTGAAATCAGTTGTATCTTATATATTGCTTGTAGTTTTGATTTTGATACTATGTCTTGTTGCTTGTCTGTTTGGTAGTGTGGATATTTCTTCTTTGACTCCTACGGACAAATACATATTGTATTACATCCGAGTTCCTCGCCTCCTTATGTGTGTAGTGGCAGGTGCTTGCTTGTCTGTTTGTGGAGCAAGTTATCAAGCAGTATTTCGCAATCCTTTGTCCGACCCTTATATATTGGGAGTAAGTTCTGGTGCGTCTTTGGGAGCAAGTATTGCCATAATTTTAGGTTTGGACAAAATGGTTGTGGGAGTTCCTATTATGGCTTTTATTTTTGCTCTTCTTACGGTTTTTCTAATAATGAAACTATCAAAAATAGGCAACCGCACCCATACTACTACTTTGATTCTTGCGGGCATAAGTTTTAATTTTCTTTTCTCTGCTATTATTTCCGTAATTATGTTTATAGATAGGGAGGATATGCACAAGATTTATTTTTGGACTATGGGGTCGCTTGCGGGTGTTAAATATTCTGATGTTATAGTCGTCAGTATCTTTACATTGTTAGGCCTTGCGGTCTTATTGTTGTTGGCAAAACGAATGAACGCACTTTTATTGGGAGATATGGTTGCCCAAAGCATAGGTATAAATGTAGAAAGAACAAAGAAAACCATACTTATAACCTCTACTTTGATGACCTCTGCTGTTGTTAGTTATTGTGGGGTAATAGGTTTTATAGGTTTGGTAGTACCTCATATAGTTAGATTGGTGGTTGGAGCAGATAATAGAAAAATCATTCCTTTTTCTATCTTTGGGGGCATAATTTTTATGGTTTTAGCCGATATTGTTGCTCGTAATATAGCCTCTCCTAACGAATTGCCAATAGGAACAATAACTTCTATGGTTGGCTCGCCTTTCTTTATATATCTATTGTATAACGCTAAAAATAAACTACATTTCTAACTCCATGCATATTCTAAGGGCGGAACATATAACGATAGAAAAAAAAGATAAAAGGATATTGCAAGACATAAGTTTTAAAATATCTAAGGGAGATTTTGTGTGCTTGATAGGTAAGAACGGCTCGGGCAAAACGACTCTGCTAAAAACTATTTGCAAGATTATTACTCCCGATGTCGGCAAAATCTTTATAGAAGACAAGGATATAAAGACTTTGGATTATAGAACTATTGCCAAACATATCTCGGTGGTTTTTCAGAACACGTTTAACGATTTGAACTTCAAGGTTTGGGATATTGTACTTATGGGAAGGATGGCTCATCAAACTCTTTGGCAAAAAGACAGCGAGGCGGACGAAAACATATGCCTGCAATCCCTTAGAGAAACCAATACATTGCATTTAAAGGACAAGAATTTTTCTTTACTTTCGGCTGGAGAACAACAAAGAGTTTTGATAGCAAGAGCGTTGAGCCAAGATGCTGAAATTATGCTCTTGGATGAACCTGTATCCAATTTGGATATAAAACATCAGTTTGAAATTATGGATATGCTCAAACAAATCAATAAAACTCAAAACAAAACCATATTTATTATTCTGCACGATTTAAACCTATGTTTGCAATATGCTAATAAAATACTTGCTTTGAAAGAAGGTGAATTGTTGTTTTCTGGACAGACAAAAGATGTTATGATAGAAAAGAATATTGAGACTCTTTTTGAGGTCAAAGCCGAAATAATAGACAATCAAAACATTATTCTCAAAAGATAACCTGTCGTCAATCAAAAAAAGAGGCAACAATAAATTATATTCCAAAATTTCATAGTTTTATACTTGCATAGAAGAGCAATTATCGGCAAATACTTTTCCCTCCTTTGCTACTATTTTACCATTAAGCATAGTCATAACTACACTATTATCAAAGGTATATCCCTCCAATAACGACCACTTGCATTTGGAAAGCAAGTCTTTTTTCTCTACTCTGTGTTTTTGCCCCAATCTAACAAAAACCAAATCAGCAAAATATCCTTCTTTTATAGAACCACGTTTCTTTACATTAAATCTTTTTGCAGGGTTTTCTGCCATCTTTTCGGTTATTAATGATATGTCCCAGTTCTCTTGTTTTGCTATTTGCAACATCATAAGCAAAGAAAACTGAATGGAAGGTATACCAGAAGGTGTTTGAAAATAATTTTGCTTCTTTTCTTCTAACAAATGAGGAGCATGGTCGGTTGCTACAATATCAATAAACCCTTCTTTTAAGGCTTGCCTTAATATATGTTTGTCTTCCGCTGTCTTGATGGCAGGGTTGCATTTCATTAAATTTCCAAAATGAAGATAGTCCTCTTGAGAAAAAAATAAATGATTTGGACTTACTTCGGCGCTTATATTTTTTTCTTCTAACTTCTTATTGCTTAGCAAAGCAACTTCCTTTCCTGTGCTTATATGTGCCAAATGAAATTGGGTACCATATTGTTTGGCTAACTCTATAGCATAAGCACTACTATCATAACACACTTTTTCGTCTCTTATAAGGGAGTGTATGTTATAGGGTAAGTCTTCTAATTCTTTGTATTTTAGGGTATTGTCTTTTATTCTTTGTTCATCTTCGCAATGTGCAGTAACAATAAAAGGTGATTCTTTGAAAAGTTTAACAATACTTTCCTTTTTATTTACAAGCATATTGCCAGTGGAGGAGCCAAGAAAGAGTTTTAATCCTATTACTTTGTCTTGGTCTGTTTTTATAGCCTCTTCTATATTATCGTTAGTTAAGCCTAAGTATAGAGCATAGTTGCACAACATATTATCTTTGCACAAAGTCAATTTTTCGTCCAATAAATTTTTGCTAACTATGGGAGGGTTGTTGTTTGGCATATCAAACACAGTGGTTACTCCACCCACAAGAGCGGCTTTACTCTCCGATAACATATCGGCCTTATATTCTGCTCCCGGCTGTCTAAAATGAACATGGGCATCTATTATTCCCGGTAACACAAATAAGCCTTCGCAATCTATAATCTCCGTTCCCTCCTGCAAAGAAATATCCCTATCAGAGACTTCTTTTATAAATTGGTCTTCAATAAGGATATTTTTCTTTTGCCCTCTAAAACCTCTCAAAAAGGGAGAAGTTATGGTGGCATTCTTTAAATAGACAAACATTATTGTTGTATATCTGTTGCTTGATTATTTATTTCTTCCGAAATAGTATCATCCACAAGTATTCTTCCACAATATTCACAAACTATAATCTTTTTGTGCATTTGTATTTCCATTTGTCTTTGGTGTGCTATTCTGTTGAAACAGCCTCCACAAGAACCTCTATCCACAGTAACCACAGCCAAACCATTTTTTGCATTTTTTCTAATGCGCTTAAATGCAGTAAGATATCTGTCCTCTACGTGTTTTTCTTCCTCTTCGGCTTTTTGAGTCAAAATGGCTTCTTTTTCTGAAGTGTCTTTTAATATATCATCTAACTCGGATTTTTTTACCTCTAAATCTTTTTGTTTTTCCTCTAATTCGTGATTGTATTTTGCAACACTTTCTTTCAAAGCCTCTATATTTCTATTAGCCTCTCTAATTCTTTTCTCACAAAGTTGTATTTCCAATTGTTGAAACTCTATTTCCTTCGCTAAGGACTCAAACTCTCTATTGTTCTTTACTTTGCCTTGTTGAGTTTCATATTTCTTTATATTCTCTTGGTGGTCAATAATATCGTTCTTGTATCCTGATACCTCTGCTTCCAATTCCTTTTCCTGCTCATCAAGTTTGCTAATACGAGTAGTCAATCCGGCAATAGTGTCCTCCAAATCCTCTACTTGCAAAGGCAATTCTCCTCTAATAATACGTATTTTATCTATTTCTGATTCTATTTTTTGTAGTTTGTACAAAGCCTTTAAACGATTTTCCACTGTAATATCGGCATCTTCATTCCTAAATACCGGCTTTGGTTCTTCTTCTTTCTTTAATTTCTTTGCCATAATTATTCTCTATTTTGGTGCTTAACCATAATAATTAAAAAACTCTTATATATTGCTTGCAAAATTACATCATTATTTTTACATAACTATAATTTTCTTAAAAGAAATAGTTGTAACAACTTATATACAACCTTTTATGTATTCTTCTTTTTGGTTATAGCCTCGGTTATGTTTATAACATAGTCTGCCAATTTTTCCAATTGAGAATAAAAGTTGGTATAAAGTATATCTGTTTGATAAGAATAATCTCCGTGTATTATGCTTTGATTGTGTTCTTGTCTTATTTTATCGCGGAAGAAATTGATATTATTCTCTATTTCAGTGGCTTTGCTACCATTTACATCCACATAAACCGAGCAAAGATTGTGGTTCATTTCATTTAAAGCCTCTTTCACCATATCAAACATTGTTAATAAGTTTTGATTTTGGTGGTCAGAAAATTCTATTTTCTTTTCGTCTTTTTGTTTGATAGACAGAGAAATTAGATAACAACTATCGCCAATACTTTCCAAATTATCCACTATTTTAAGCATAGCCTCCACATTGCCTATTGCCGTAGGAGACATTTCGTTTTCTGAGGCTTTGCTTATATAGGAGGTTATTTCCAACTCCATTCTGTCGGTTATTTCCTCGTACTTAGAAGTACGTTCAAAAAGGTTTTCCTTTTCTTTGCTATCTGAGGAACAAAACATTGTTGGCAAGAAATCATACATACGCAAAACTCTCATAGAAAAGACCTCTATTTCCTTTTTTGCTGGCTCTAAGGCTATTTCGCCCGAGTGAATCAATCCTTTGTGTATGTATTCCATCGTCATCTTTTTCTGGTATAATCTTGTTAAGAATCTTAACCATATAAGGAATAAACCAAACAAGCAGAAGAGTGTTTGCTATGTTAAAGAAAGAATGAAACAAAGACAAAGAAATAGGTATGGAAGTAGATTGCAAAAGAGGAGAACCTAAGCCTATGTTTTGAGAAAACATATCTATCAAATGAGTTACGGGATAAAACAAAATAAGAATCCAAACAACGCCCGTAAGGTTAAATAGTAGGTGAGCCCTTGCTGCACGTTTGGCTGTGCGGTTGGCTACCATAGCAGCAATATTGGCAGTGATGGTTGTTCCTATATTTTCGCCTAAACACAAAGCACAAGCCATTTCAAAATCTATAAGCCCTTTGCTACACATAATTAAGGTAATGGCCATCATGGCAGAGGAAGATTGCAAAACAACTGTTGCCAAAGAACCTATGATAACAAAAATCAAAATAGACAAATAACCATAGTTAGACAAAGAGGCTATGGTATGCACAACGTTAGCATACTCTGGCTTAGTAAAATCGGGTACATTGGACTGCATAAGTCCAAGTCCATAAAACAAAAGAGCAAAACCTATGATAAAAGTACCAAAGGTTTTGTATTTTTTTGTAAATATTAGAGGGGTGGCTATTGCTATTAAAGGCAGACAAAGAGTCGTTATAGAAACCTTAAAACCAAGAATGGAAACCAACCATGCTGTAACGGTTGTACCTATATTTGCCCCCATAATTATGGATATGGCTCCTGGTAAAGTTATCAAACCTGCATTAACAAAAGAAACAACCATAACTATGGTTGCTGCAGAGGCTTGAATAATGCTTGTTACTCCTATACCGGTAAGTATTCCTTTAAAAGGATTGGAAGTCATTTTTGAAAGCAGACTACGAAGAGAAGAGCCTGCAAGTTTTTGGATAGAGTCGCTCATAATGGTCATTCCAAAAAGAAACAATCCTAACGAGCCTATTAAAGTAAGCAAATAGAGTACAATATTCATCATTATTTGGTCTTTATAAATACTAATACAGTTTTATTTGAGATTGCAAAGTTATAAAAAATTATTGTTTTTGACAAAAAAGAACATCAAAAACTGCCAAAAGAAGACATAAAGTTTGTCACAAATACGTTTGCGAAGTTCCGCAGGAACTTCGCAAACGCTGTAAAAAAGATAATTTTTTTATTCCACTATTAAGGTTTTTGAGTCTAAGGTTTCGTTTATTGATATTATTTGT
>JAUNWC010000330.1 GCA_030540495.1 Bacteroidota bacterium | reverse complement strand
AAGTATTTGAGTCTTTTGGGAGCAAGAGGTAATAATTTAAAGGACATAGATTTGCATTTACCATTAGGAATGTTTGTTTGCATTACAGGAGTAAGTGGTAGTGGCAAGAGTTCTTTGATAAATGACACTCTTCACCCCGTACTTGCCAAGTACTACCATCGTTCTGAGCAACCCTCTTTGCCTTATTCAAGTGTAGAAGGACTTGAAAATATAGACAAAGTAATAGAAATAGACCAAACACCCATTGGCAGAACTCCGAGAAGTAATCCAGCCACATACGTTGGTGTTTTTGACGATATAAGGGCTTTGTTCTCCTTGTTGCCAACGGCAAAAATAAGAGGGTATAAGCCGGGCAGATTCTCCTTTAATGTAAAAGGAGGAAGATGCGAGGCTTGTTTGGGAGCAGGAGTAAAAACTTTGGAAATGAATTTTTTGCCCGATGTATATGTTACTTGCGAAGAGTGTCATGGCAAAAGATATAACAGAGAAACACTTGAGGTTAGGTATAAGGGAAAAAGCATTAACGATGTATTGAATATGTCTTTTACTGAGGCTTTGAGTTTCTTTGAAAACTACCCTAAGATTACTCAAAAATTAAGTATGGTTACTCAAGTTGGGCTTGGTTATTTAACCTTAGGACAACCCTCTACTACACTTTCTGGCGGTGAGGCTCAGAGAATAAAACTTGCCACCGAACTTGCGAGAAAAGATACGGGAAAAACTCTTTATATTCTTGACGAACCTACAACAGGGTTGCATTTTGAGGATATAAGAATCTTGCTTGATGTATTGCAAAAGTTAGTGGATAAGGGAAATAGTATGGTGGTTATAGAACATAATTTGGATGTTATAAAGGTGGCAGATTATATTATAGATATGGGTAAAGAGAGTGGTAGCAATGGTGGAAGAATAGTTTTTTGTGGTACTCCCGAAGAGGCTATAAAAGACAAGAATAACTCCATAGGCGACTACCTAAAAGAGGAATTGCAATAAGAAAAACGGCAGGCCTATCACAAAATAAGCCATGCCGTTATAGCAAAAAATAAATTATAAATTATTACTTGCGTTTGAAAACAAGCCCCTGCCAATTCAAAATCTGCTTCTCCTTATCATACGACATAGTATCCAAAGGTTTGTTGTCTTCATCTTTTATAATAATTTTGGTAGAATTATTATCCGTTATAACACTGTATGTTGCTGTATCCGTATCTCCATGCATATAGAGAATTATATTTGTATCTGCTATAACCATCTTTTCAAAAAGAATCATATCCTTAACATTATTCACAGAAGAATTAGAATCAAGAACTGTATCCTTAGATGAAAATAAGTCTTTAGTGCTAATTGTACCATCCTTAGAAAGTTTCGAAAGAACAGATATCAATACAGCAGCTCCCCCTACAGGAGAGTTTTCTACAAAAAACTCCAAATCCGATGCTTCGTTATCACAAATATATGTACCTTCTAATAAATTATTCTTATTGCAAGAACAAAACATTAAGACCACTACTCCTAAGATTAAAAATAACTTTTTCATGATTTACTCTATTTTTAAATTATATATTTTTGTTACCTAATTTATTTTTTTCTATTTCTAAAATCGCAATATAGAATATGTACCTATCGGGTGTAGAAAAGAAAAGGCTAAGAAATAAACATTAAATCTATAGCAAAAAACCACCCGATAGGCTATAAA
>JAUNWC010000329.1 GCA_030540495.1 Bacteroidota bacterium | reverse complement strand
ATGCTAACCTATGCTAACCTACCACAACCTATAATAACCTACAAACAAACCATAAAAACTAAAAAAATATTTCAAAAAAATTTTATCATTTAAATAAATGTATATAATTTTGCCTTCGGATAAGGATAGATGTTTTTGAAATCTTTGTCCAAAAAGAACTTAATAAAATTAATTTTAAAAGTTGTATTAAATTATGAACGTAGAGAAACTTTTAGCTGATGTTAAAGCTAAAAATCCTGACCAGCCTTTATTCTATCAGGCTGTTGAAGAGGTTTTGGAAACTATAAAAGATTACGTAGCAGAACACCCTATTTATGACGAGCATAAAATTGTAGAGCGTATGCTTGAGCCAGACAGAATCTATCAATTCAGAGTTGAATGGATAGACGATAAGGGCGAAATTCAAATCAATCGTGGTTACAGAGTGCAGTTCAACAACGCTATAGGACCTTACAAAGGTGGTTTGCGTTTTCACCCAACAGTAACCCTTGATACTTTGAAATTCTTGGGCTTTGAGCAAACATTCAAAAACTCTCTTACTACTTTGCCTATGGGCGGTGGTAAAGGTGGTTCTGACTTTGACCCTAAGGGCAAATCAGACAGAGAAATTATGCGTTTCTGCCAAGCCTTTATGACAGAATTGTTCAAATACATAGGACCAGACCGCGACGTTCCTGCTGGCGACATAGGTGTTGGTGGTAGAGAAATAGGTTATCTTTATGGTATGTACAAAAAACTTGCAAGCGAAAATACAGGCGTTCTTACCGGTAAAGGCGCTCAATTTGGTGGCTCTATCCTAAGACCTGAGGCTACTGGTTTTGGTGCTATCTACTTTGTAGAAAATATGCTTAAGGCTAAAGGTGATACTATCAAAGGAAAAACAGTTGCTATTTCTGGTTTTGGTAATGTTGCTTGGGGTGCTGTAACAAAGGCTACAGAACTTGGTGCAAAGGTTATCTGTATCTCTGGACCTGATGGTTACGTAATAGACGAGACTGGCTTCAATCAAGAGAAAATAGATTATATGCTTGAACTTAGAGCATCAAACAACAATGTTGTTGCTCCATTTGCTCAAAAATTCCCTACTGCTAAATTTGTTGCAGGCAAAAAACCTTGGGAAGTTAAAGTAGATATCGCTCTTCCTTGTGCTATTCAAAACGAACTTGGAGAAAGTGATGCTGAAACTCTTGTAAAGAATGGCGTTCAACTTGTTTGCGAGGTTTCTAACATGGGTTGCAAGGCAGAGGCTATAGCAGTTTTGCAAAAAGCAAAAGTTAGTTTTGCTCCTGGAAAAGCCGCTAACGCTGGTGGTGTAGGTGTTTCTGGTTTGGAGATGTCTCAAAATGCTGAGCACCTTCCTTGGACTGCTGCAGAGGTAGACCAAAGATTGCACGCTATGATGGATTCTATCCACGCTAACTGTGTTAAATATGGTCAAGAAAACGGTTATATCAACTATGTTAAAGGTGCAAATGTTGCAGGATTTATCAAAGTTGCAGACGCTATGTTACAACTTGGCGTTTGCTAACAAATAAATAGATTTTGAAAGAATAAGGGAGGAACCAGTTTGTTCTTCCCTTATTTTTGTTTTTTTATAGGTTGTTACCTATAAAAAAGATTTGTCAATATGGCTGAGAATAGAAAAAAATATTATAATTTTGCAAAATAGAAAGAGTAAGATTTTTATGTTGATTTCA
>JAUNWC010000030.1 GCA_030540495.1 Bacteroidota bacterium | reverse complement strand
ATAGGTTATTTTAGGTTAAGATAGGTTGTTATAGGTTGGAGGCAGAGCCTCCTTATAGGTTAGCATAAGTTAGCATAGATAAGCGTATGACAGAAACAAGTGCTTTGCCTTATATCCTACGAGTTTTTGCATTTATATGCAACTTAGACACCCGTTCAGAACTCATATAAACTAATTAAAATTTTTTATATAATTCCTATAATATCTTTTATATTATTGATGTTATGCCTGTCTAAATAATCAGATATGCCTTTTATTATTTCCAAACAAACTTTTGGGTTTTGAAAATTGGTTGTACCAACTTCCACAGCACTTGCGCCAACAAGCATAAACTCTATTGCATCCATAGCATTTTGTATGCCTCCCATACCTATCACAGGAATACTTACATTATGAGATACTTGCCAAACACATCTTAGTGCAATAGGTTTTATAGCAGGGCCAGAAAGTCCGCCAGTAATAGTGGATAGAATGGCTCTTTGTTTCTCTCCATCCACAGCCATAGCCAAAACAGTGTTAATCAAAGATAAGGAATCTGCCCCTGCTTTTTCTATTGCTTGTGCTATTTCTATGATATTGGTAACGTTAGGAGTAAGTTTGACGATAAGATGTTTTTTATATATTTTCCTTATTTCAGAAACCAAATCAAAAGCAAGGTTTTTATCTACTCCAAAACTCATACCACCTTGTTTAACATTGGGGCAAGATATATTTAACTCTATGGCAGGAATATCTTCTAATTGGTTGACCATATCTGCTACCTTGCAATAGTCTTCTATAGAGGAGCCAGAAACATTTACTATAGTATTTTTGTTCTTGCCTTTTATTCTCGGGTATATATTTTTACAAAAATATTCTATGCCTTTGTTTTGTAAGCCAACAGCGTTTATCATCCCCGAAGGAGTTTCTGCCAAACGAGGATATTTATTTCCCTCTCTTCTTTCTAAGGTTGTGCCTTTTACCACAATGCCTCCAAGTAAAGATATATCCATAAAATCCTCATACTCTTCGCCATAGCCAAAAGTCCCCGAAGCAGTCATAACAGGATTTTGCAAGAACAATGAACCTATGTTTATATTTAATCTTTTATCTTCCATAATATTAGTTTTTATAGTTTTATATCCATAGAGTTGAATACTGGTCCCTCTGTGCAAACGCAAACATTATGTCCTTCTTTGTCTTCATTAACGCAACAAAGACAAGCCCCTATACCGCAAGCCATTCTATTTTCCAAGGAAACAAAACATTCTACGCCTTTTTCTTTTGCCCAAAGGCTTACGGCTCTCATCATAGGAGTAGGACCACAACAATAAACTACATCAAAGTTATTTCTTAGTATGGGATTTTCTGTTACCAAACCTTTTTCCCCTACTGAGCCGTCTTCTGTGGAAATACTAAGCAAGCCAACCGCATTGTATCTATTAGTAAAGAAGAGTTGTTCGTTACTTCTGGCTCCTATCAAAATAGAGGGTGTTATGCCTTTTCTTTTAAACTCTTTAGCCAAAAGATACAAAGGAGCAACTCCTACTCCACCTCCTATTAACAAAGGTTGTTTCCCTTTGATTTCAAAGCCATTACCCAAAGGAAAAACAATAGAAAGGCTTTCTCCTTTTTTTATCAAAGAAAGTTTGTTTGTAGCCTTGCCAACTTTTTGAACCACAAGATAAAGAATGTTTTTTTCCTTATCCACATCGTGTATGCTTATAGGTCGTCTAAGTATTCTCTCGGCAATATTTTTTACTTCTACATTGACAAACTGTCCGCTTTTGACCCCAGATAGAGAGACAGGACTTTTTAAAGCCAACAAAAAATTATCCTTATTTATTTTTATATTATCCTCTACTATAAAATTCTCTAAGTGTTTCATTTTCTTTTCCTATTTAGTTAAAGATAATGTTGTAAAATTGTTTTCAGACCAATTATTATTAGAATTGCTCCTCCAAGAAAAAGAGCAAAACGTGGTTTTATAAATCTTATTTTCTCTCCCATTCTTTCTCCTATCAAAGAAAGAATAAAAGTAACCAAAAATATCATCAAAATACTTATCAATTGCTCTCCAACTACCCATTCCATACCTGCAAAACTCATTCCCACAATCATTGCGTCTATGCTGGTGGCAATGCTTAGAAGCAAAATAACTTTTAGGGAGGTAACATCAAAAACCTTATTCCTTAAAGAAAATTTCCTTCCCTCCATTATCATTTTTATTCCTATGATAAACAAAAGAGTAAAAGAAATCCAAGCCGAAATATCCACTATAAAATCATAAAAGAACGAGGCGAGCAACGAACCCAAAAAAGTCATAAAGGCTTGAAAAAAGGCAAAACTAAAAGCCAAGACAAATTTTCTAAAAGTGGTTAGAGTTTTTTGCAATCCGCAAGTAATACTAACAGTAAAACAGTCCATAGCCAAGGCTAATCCAAGAGTTAGAGCCTGTAAGAAAAAAACAAAACTAAACATTGTATAAACATTTTGTAAGGTTAATAAAATCTTGAGTAGATAGTTGCTCTGGGCGTTTGGTTAGCATATCCTCAGGTACGTTGCTTAAAGGCAAATTCAGAGGTTTGAGACTCTGTCTTAGCATCTTTCTTCTTTGATTGAAAGCGGTCTTAACGGTTAGAAAAAAATCTTTTTCCCTGCAAGGCAAGTCCCAAGATTCTTTGCGTTTAAGCCTTATAACCGCCGATTGTACTTTTGGCATTGGGTCAAAATCCGTATTAGGAACAGAAAAAAGATATTCTCTTTCAAAAAAAACAGAAAGCAAAACCGAAAGTATTCCATATGTTTTGCTACCCTCTGTGGCAATAACTCTTTCTGCAACTTCTTTTTGAAACATACCCACAACCTGAGTAATCAAATGTTTGTTCTCCAAAACCTTAAATAAAATCAAATTGGAAATATTATAAGGAAAATTGCCTATAAGGGAGAACTCCTTGCCCTCAAAAATCTTTGATAAATCTGTTTTTAGAAAATCTCCTTCTATTATTTTGTCTTTCAATGTTGGGTAAGTCTCGGTAAGATAAGCCACCGATTCTCTGTCTATTTCTATTATAGAAAATTTTTGTCCAACCTTAGATAACAAATATTTGGTTAGTACTCCCATGCCGGCTCCTACTTCCAAGACCTTATCCCTATCTTGCAAACTTTCTACTATGTTCCTTGCTACTTCTTCGTTAGTTAGAAAATGCTGACCAAGAAATTTCTTTGCCCTAACTTTTTTCATTTTGCAAAAGTAATAAATAATTTTTACAAATAGAACAAGTATTATAATTTTACCACTCACAAATAGCAAAATAAAATAGTAAAATAGTGGTTATGTGAATATTTTTTTGTAATTTTGCAATAATAAAAATATAAAAAGTAATGAGTAAGTCAAAGATACTATTTATTTCTCAAGAGATAGAACCATATTTAAACAATACTTCGCTTGCACAATTAGGAAAAAAATTACCACAATATACACAAGACCATGGTAAGGAAATAAGAATTTTTATGCCAAGGTTTGGCAATGTTAATGAAAGACGTAACCAATTGCACGAGGTTATTCGTTTGTCGGGCTTAAATATAACCATAGACAATCAAGACCATCCTTTGTTGATAAAAGTTGCCTCCATTCCTTCTATCCATATACAAATATATTTCATAGATAATGAGGATTATTTTACTGATAAGGTAGATGTTATCAACGCCGATGGCTCTTTGGTAAAGTACAATGACGAGAGGGCTATGTTCTTTGCAAGAGGAGTTTTGGAAACTATCAAAAAATTTGCTTGGAAACCTGATGTAATTCACTGCACAGGTTGGTTTACTATGCTTGTTCCTTTTTATGTAAAGCGTACGGGATACTACAAAAATAGTCCTTTCTTTATGGAAAGTAAGGTAGTATTAAGTTTGTATGACGATGATTTTGGTCAGATGCTTGCCGAAAATATGGCAAAGAAAATGAAAGCTGATGGAGGTACTCAAAAGGACTGGCGTTTTTATAAAGAACCTACCTACCTTAACATAATGAAAGCGGCCATTAGTTATAGTACAGGTGTGGTTTTGGCTTCTGATAAGGTAAATCCAGAGTTGATAGAATTTGCCAAAGAGAACAAAAAAGATATCATTCCTTATGTTGAGGACGAAAAAGAGCGTTGCAAGATTATTAACGACTATTACGATTCAATAATAGAAAAAGACGAAGAATGAAAAGAATATATTTAATCTTAGTAGTGTTTGCTATTTTATTTTTCTCTTCTTGTGTCAATGAGGATGAAAAACTTGGTCTTTCCCTTATAGATAGCAACAATTCAATAAATATTCTTAGAGATAATTCAAGTGGAGTGGAATTATCGGCAAAAATGTTCAATACAGATACCATTCTAACCAACAATCTGAGATATAACGCTATGGGAACATACAAAGACAACAACTTTGGCAAGATATCTTCGAGCATATTTACTCAGTTGTCTTTGTCTTCTTCGGGCAATAATTTCAGAGATTTGGGACAAGCCGATTCTGTTGTTTTATCTTTGGAATATGCGGGGGCTTTTGTAAAAGACAAAAGCGTAAGAACAATGAATATTCATTTTAAAGTAGAGGAAGTAACCGAAGAAATAACCACAGATAAAAAGCGAGCAAACGACAATGTGGAGGTAGGTCAAACCTGGTTTGATGGGGATGTTTTTGTGGATATGGATAACGACAACATAAAACTTGACAACGATACCAACACTTATTCTCCTCACCTAAGATTAAAACTAAATGATGTTGTGTTGCAAAAACTTGCCAATGGCTACTACGAAGACAACTCGGCATTTCAATCCGATTTTAAGGGTATAAAAATCTCTGCCACAAGCAACGATGCCAATGGTATGTTGATTTATGTGGATATGACGGCGACTTTGTCTTGTCTTACCTATTACTATACTTCTTCCTCAAACAACAAGTATTCCTATAAAATCACTTTTCCAACGGACGGACAGCGTTTTATGAAGGTAGATTTTGATTACTCTGGCACTTCTCTTGCTTTGCTTGATACTATTCCAAGTGTGGTAGGCGACAATGAATATATATATTTATCCTGTTTAGGAATGTCCGAAGTGGAGTTAAACATTGCCAACTTTATGCAGTGGTATGAAAGAGATAGCATAAAAGGAGCCTTGATAAACAAAGCAGAACTTGTCTTGCCTGTGGCAGATGTATCGGGCAATTCATTTACTTATCCTTCTTCTTTGCAATGTTATAGAAAGGATGCTGAGGGTAATATATATTTATTAAGAGATGAGAACATAGCCTCAAGCATAAATGCAGTGCCTTACTATGATTCTACCATAAACGCTTATAGAGTGCAACTAACTTCCTATCTTCAAAACTATGTACGAGGAAGTTATGGCGATGATGCAACCATATATATTATTCCTTCTATGCGAGATAGGAACAATAGCGACAATGGTTTTATTCGCCGTAACACTGCAAATAGAGTAGTACTTAACGGCACCAATTATTCGGATATAAATAAAAGACCTAAACTTAATATTACCTATTCTACAATAGCCGATAATTAGTTAAAAGAAAATGAAAGCATACGTATTTTTATTGCCTTTTTTGTTTGCTGTTTTGTTTTGCAAAGGACAAGATACAACGAAGTTTGAAGAATTTTGGTCAAATGGCAACAAAGCCACCGAAGGTTTCTACATATCAAACACTCAACCAAATGGAGAAAAAAACAAATATAAATTTGGCAAATGGACCTATTATTATAACGATGGCAAAAGCATAGAAAGACAAGGCAACTATAACGACAAAGGTTGGAAAGAAGGCGTTTGGCAATGGTTCTATAAGAATGGCAAATTAAAAAAGCAAGAGACTTTCTCGGCAAGTGGAGAGAACATTGCTTATTACGACAATGGTCAATTGTATTATTCTTGCAAAGTAATTGATGGCAAAAAAGAAGGAGAATACAAAGAATACCACAAAAATGGCAAATTGAAATTAGATGCCACCTATAACAATGATGAATTGGAGGGCAAGGCTACTTGGTGGTACGACAATGGCAATAAGGATATGACGGGAGAAATTCTTCACGGCAAGAAAAACGGAAAATGGGAATATTTTTATAGGGAAAATGGCAATAAAGAAAGCGAAGGCAATTATATAGAAGACAGAGAAGAAGGCACTTGGACCTATTATTATGAAACAGGAGAAAGGTGGAGAAGTGGAAACTATCGCGGTGGCAACAGAGAAGGCCTTTGGCAAACCTATTACGAAAACGGCAAATTGCTACACAAAGGAAGTTATATAAATGGAAAAGAAGAGGGAGTTTGGGAAAGTTTCTTTGAAAACGGCAATTTGCAAATGAGAGGTGCTTTTTCTAAGGGACTAATGAACGGCAAATGGGAAATGTTTAACTCAGATGGCTCAAAAAAAACAATTGTCTCCTACCTTGACGGCATAAAACACGGCACAGAATCTTTGTATGACGAAAAAGGAGACCTATATCAAAAAGCCGACTACGATAACGGCAAACTTAATGGCAGATGGGAAAAATATTACAACGGAATAAAAGTAGAACAAGGCTCTTATTCCTTTGGCAACAAAACAGGACTATGGATATTTTTTGACGAAAGAGGCAACAAAGTAAGAGAGCAATCTTTCTCAGAGGGAAAGCCTAATGGCAAATGGATAGAATATTCCTTTGGCAACAAAAAAATAGCCGAAGGAGAATACAAAGATGGCAAAGCCTCGGGCACTTGGAAATATTATGACAAAGATGGCAAACTTATCAACGAAATAAAACACTAAGTAATGAAAGCATATTTTAAATTATTGGGATGGCAAAGCCTACTTATTGTTTTCTTATTGTCTTTGATTATAAGGGTTAGCCTTATTTTGCCTTTCTACAATATATATTTTCCTATGACTATTTTGCCCTCCTCCGATTATTTGCTTTTCACTTTTGCTATTGTCTTGCTAATGGCTGGGCTTAATGTAATATGTTCCTACTTTGATACCAAAATGTCTGATATTCTACAACAAACTTCTTCGCTTGACAATGGCAAAAAACTTAGAATGTTCTACGTTCTAACCATTGTTGGTCTGGTAGCATTGGGCTTTGTTTCCTTTAAATATAGGGTTTGGCAGATTGTGGCTTTGGGTTTGGTGTTTGTTGGTTTGTCCTATATCTATGCTTATAAATACAAACGACAGGTTCTTGTGGGCAATCTTACCCTTTCTTTTTTATATGCTTTGCTTATCTTTATGCCTTTTTTGTTGGAGTTTTTTGCCTTTACTCACTATCAAAGCGAGATTCTTATCAAAATACCCGTTGCTACATGGTTGATTTTGTTTAAAGTTTTTGTTTTTCTTGCCCTATATGTTTTTGTGCTTACTTTTATAAGAGACGTTACTGCCGATTTTGCCAATATGGAACAGAACCAAAAAGATGGCTTTTCTACCTTTGCCACTAAGTACAAAGACAAGAAAACCACCAACCTTCTAATCTTTTCTTCCATACTTTTTATGCTTATCAATGCTTTTTATCTTTACGCAACTTCTGATTATATTGATATAATACACATTATTATTCTTATTATCATTAATATATGTCCTCTTATCTACTATGTTTTTTCCTTATCAAAGGTTAAGCGTATGGAGGATTTAGTTGTCTTGTATCAGTTGCTGGGTATGATATACATATCTTTGATTTTTACCATACATTTTTCTCAAAATATTTTTAGCATAGATGTCCTTTAACGACTTGTTCTCTTATACCATAGTGCTAAACTCTCGTTCTCCAAGGCGCAAACAACTCTTGGAGCAAATGGGTTTTATGGTGCGGACGGTTAAAACACAGACTTCTGAAACCTATCCTGCTGATTTGACTATGGAGGCTATTCCTGTTTTTTTGGCTAAAAAGAAAGGGCAAGCCTACAAAGAAGAACTTTTGGAAAAGGAGATACTCCTTTGTAGTGATACTATGGTTTTTCTTCACAATAAAGTGTTGGGTAAACCAAAAGACAAGCAAGAGGCTAAAACCATGTTGCAATCTTTGTCCAACAACAAGCATTCTGTTATTTCGGGCTGTTATATAAGAAAAGGAGAAAAGGAAAGGCTTTTTTATGAAAAGACGGAGGTATATTTCAAACCTCTTTCCACTTCAACCATAGACTACTACATAGACAAATATACACCCTTAGACAAAGCGGGAGCATACGGCATACAAGAGTGGATAGGTATGGTAGGTGTAGAGAAAATAGAGGGCAGTTTCTACAATGTTATGGGCTTGCCAACCATTGCTTTGTTTGATAATCTTCTTGAACTTATTTCTCTCTAAAAACACTTATACTCCCATATAAAAGAAAGGAGAAAAGGCGTTTTTTTCTTTCTACCTTTTTATTAATCTTTCCTTTATTTTCCAACAAATATTTCTCCTTTTTTTCAAAACATCGGAAGTCTTTTTATTTCTCTGTTCCTATCTTTTAGAAAAGACCTTCAAAAAAAACTCAAAACATAAGGATATATAAGTAAGGCGAGAAAAGAAAGAATTCTTTTCTCGCCTCTATTTTGATATTATATAAGTCACTTAAAATAATTTCTACAAATACCCCTCCAATCTAAACACATAAGCATATTTGCTCCTTATATTCTCAAAAGCCAAAGGTGAAAGGTCTATTCTCAATACTCCGTTCTTATATTCCCAAGTTAAGTCTTTGTCCTCATTACCCAAAAGTCTTATTTTCATATTCTTCTTAGGAGCATCTTCTAAGCGAATACTTATCTCTTTGCTTAACTCCTCCATACTTATACAATATAGGTTGCCTTTGTTGGTGGTGTAGCATATATTTGGTTGTTGCCACCTTACTTTGCCTTGCCAAAGACTATCTCCCACAAAAGCGAATGGAGTTTCTTTGTCTTTTTGTGCATAGAAATACAAACTTGCGTCAATATCTGTTTCTGTGTAATTTACTTTTATAAGGTATTTTACATTTTTCTTAAACTCAAAATCAAACTCCAAAGGTTTTTCCTTTGTTGCTTTGCCCTTATACTTTGTTTTTCCCTCTTGCAATATTTCTATTTCTGCACTATCGTCTGCCTTTAAACTAAAAGTATATCTCTCGTTTTGTTTTGCCGTATAGGTATTGCTCCAACAGATGGAGAAATTATCCTCAGTACAATTGCTTACAGGAGCATTTCTTACCCAATTAAAATCAAGTGTTTTGGAAGTTATTTTCTCTTCTTTTCCCTTGTAGTCCATTTCTTTTTTGTAAGGTTTGGAACCATATATAGCCTCTCCATTTACCTTTAACCAAGAGCCAAGTTGAATCAAACGTTCTTGTTGCAACAAAGGTATTTGCCCATCAGCCGAAGGTCCTACATTAAGCATCAAACCTCCTCCCAAACTAACCAATTGAACAAAATGATGAACCAAATCCTTTGGAGAAAAATAATCTTCAAGGGAGGAAATTCTATTAAGGGCAAAACTTCTTGCCAAAGAGCGACATTCACTCCAAGGACGATTCCTTTCTTTTATTCCACTGCTATATTCTGGTGTTTTAAATCCGTAAGCAAAGTCTCTTCCCCATCTGTCGTTGACAATAGCCTCTTTGCCAACTTTGTCGTAAAGATACTGCACCAATTCCTCTGAGCGAAGTTCTTTGTAAGAAAAGTCCCAATCTCCGTCCGAGAAAAGAAGCACGGGACGATAGTTATCTACCAACTCTTTGAACTGAGGTATCAAATGTTTTTCTACATATTTGTCCAAACCAACGCTGTCTATTGTCCAACGAAAATAAGGGTTGTGCCATTCTGTTAGGGAATAATACAAACCAAAGCGCATATCTTGTTTTTCGCAAGCCGTTTTCAATTCTTTTAGAAAATCTCTATGGGGATTTTCTTTCATAGAGTTTTTGTTTGTTGTCTTAGTATTCCAAAGGCAAAAACCATCGTGGTGCTTAGAAGTAAATACTATGTAGTTTGATCCCGCTTTTTTGAACAATGTTATCCACTCGTCAGCGTTGAACAAATCGGCTTTCAGATATTGGGCAAAGTAAAAATAATAAAAGTTATATCCATATACTCGCTT
>JAUNWC010000328.1 GCA_030540495.1 Bacteroidota bacterium | reverse complement strand
AGTTTTTTTGTATTACAGATACTGTTGATAATTATCTTCAAAACTATATACAGTATCGTAAGCTTAAGATTTTTTATTGCAAACTGACTTTTGACGACCTTGTTGATGTTATACTCAAACATAAGGATGAAAAGTTTTTGATTCCATGTGCAAAAGATGCGAGAAAAGAAAATTTTAAAAAACTTGATGCCACAGGAATAGATTACACCAAGGTTGTTATGTATGAATCTACTCCTAAGAAAAATATGAACAAAGAAGTAGACATTAGCAAATTTGATATGATTGTCTTTTTCTCCCCTATAGGCGTTAGGTCGTTTTTACAAAATTTTCCTACAACCACCTCAGATGATATTTGTTTTGGAGCCTTTGGTAGAGGTACAATAGGTGCTTTGAATAGAGTAAAAATAAAAGTATCGGTTACCGCCCCTACTATCAAAAATCATTCTATGGTTATGGCTTTGGATAATTATTTGAGTGATTTGCAACAACAAAAAGAATAGAAAATGTTTGCCTTCCCTAAGAAAGAAAGACTATGTACAAAGGATAGAATAGAACGCCTTTTCTCTCAAGGAAAGGCTTTTATTTCATATCCTTTTAGTGTTAGGTATTCTATTTGTAAGGAGAAAAGAGGAGAGTTGGGTGTATTAATAGTTTGCTCCAAACGTTATCAAAAAAGAGCAGTAGATAGAAACTATATAAAAAGACGTATAAGAGAGGCTTGGCGATTAAATAATTCTTCACTGAAAACTCGCCTTATGGAGAATAAAGTAAATATGGATGTTTCTCTTTCTTTTGTCAGCAAAGAGTTATATAACTATCATGATATAGAACAACAAATACAGAAAATACTCCAAAACTTAGAGAACTCATTAATCAACTACCGCTCCTCGTAATATTGATAGGTTTTTTTGTAGGTTGTTATAAGTTAGCATAGGTTTTTTAAGTTGTAATACGTTTTATTTATAAAACAGGTTGTGCCTGAGTCTCCCATCAGAAAAATAAGTATCTTTGCAAAAAAATATTGATTTATGCAAAGGATAGGAAAATGGTTTAACACAATTCGTCCAAAGACTTTAATAATCTCTTTGGTACCAATAGTTATAGGAATAATTTATGCAGGGCTAACAACGTCTATAAATTTTTTGGTGGCAATTGCAACTGTGCTTTGTGGAATTAGTTTGCAGGCGTTAAGCAACCTTATTAATGACTATTATGATTATAAAAAAGGCACTGATAAAGAAGATATAATGGGCAACAAAAGAGCGTTGGCACAGGGTAAAATTTCTCTTTCTCAAATGAAAAAAATCATTTTTATAAACCTTATACTTACTTCCTTATTGGGTATTTATTTGGTTTATATGGGAGGCCTTCCTATTCTTGTTATAGGATTGTTGTCTATATTTTTTGCATGGCTATACACTGCCACACCCTACGCTCTTGCTTACCTTGGCATAGCAGATATTTTTGCTTTCTTGTTTTATGGTGTTGTGGCTTCTTGTGGAACATATTATTTGTTGTGTATGGATATGGTTTTGATAAAAAGAGTAGTGGCAGCAGGTTGCACTTGTGGTTGCATTGCCACTATGGTACTAACAGTTAATAATCTAAGAGATATAGATACGGACAAACTACATAGCAAAAAAAGTTTTGAAGTACGATTTGGCAAGAAGGCTGGAGAGATAAAATATTTGTTGCTTACCATAATGA
>JAUNWC010000327.1 GCA_030540495.1 Bacteroidota bacterium | reverse complement strand
GTAGAAAAAGCGAGGAACTTATATTACAAAGAGTTAGATTGGATAAATCGTATGCCTCAGGCAAGAGGAACAAAGAGCAAGAAACGTATAGAAAACTTTGAAACCATAAAAACTCAAGCCTTTCAAAAAACAGAAAAAGAACAAGGGGAATTTTCTGTTATAGAAAAACGCATAGGTAAAAAAATCTTGGAAATCAACAATATTTCAAAGACTTTTGAGAACAGGAGTATAATAAAAAACTTTTCTTACAATTTTAAGCGAGGCGACAAAATAGCCATAATGGGCAACAATGGTTGTGGCAAAACCACGTTGCTTAATATTATTATGGGCAAAGAAAAGGCAGATGAGGGTAATATAATAGTAGGGCAAAGCATTGATTTTGCCTATTATATGCAACAAGGTTTGTTGGAATCAGAGGACAAAAAAGTAATAGAAATTATTAAAGACGTAGCAGAAAATATTGCTATGGACAATAATGGCAAAACGGACTATATTTCTGCTTCTGAATTTCTTGTAAAGTTTGGTTTTCCAAAGCAAATGCAATTCTCTCCCTACTCTCTTTTATCGGGAGGAGAGAAACGAAGATTATATTTGTTGAAAACTTTGATTCAAAACCCCAATTTTCTTGTATTAGACGAGCCTACTAACGATTTGGATATTTATTCTTTGCTAACTTTGGAAAGATTCTTAAAGAGTTATAAAGGTTGTCTTCTTTTGGTTTCGCACGACAAAAGATTTGTAGAAAATATTGCTGAGCATTATTTTATTTTTGAGCAAGATGGAGTTATAAAAGATTGTTACATACCTTATTCGGAATATTTGCAAAACAAGAAAAAAGAGCAAAAAGCTGAAAACAAACAAATAGAAAACCTTAAGGCTCAAAACTACAAAGAACAGAAGGCTCAAAATAGAAATCAAAACAGACTTTCTTTTAAGGAAAAGCGTTTAAAGGAAGAATTAGAAAAAGAAATTCCTCTTTTGGAGCAAGAAAAAACAAGCCTAACCACAGAACTTAGCAATGGAAATCTAACTTCGGAACAACTGCATCAAGCCTCCAAACGTATAGAGCAAATAATATCCATTTTAGAAGAAAAGGAAATGCTTTGGTTAGAGTTAAGCGAAAAAGAATAACCTTCTTTGTGGCAACTAATTTGCGCGGTATATGAAAAAGGCTTTTGTAAGAAGCATTACAAAAGCCTAAGACACAATTTTTTAGAAAATAATAGTTTCCTCTATATAATACGTTTTTTGTTACTCTTCTTTCTTTCCGTTATTTATATCTATTATCAAATCTTTATTGTAAAAGGATTTGGCAACAAATGTCCCGTCTTCTTTTTTTGTTACAACGACTTTGTTTCCTTTATCTGCCTCTACTTTTACCCAATCAAAAATTTCATCTGACTTACTACTATTGATAGTCATAATAGGTTTAGAAAGATTTATGCTATCCAAATTCTTATCTGTTTTTAAATCTAATTCACTCTTATTTACAAGTTTAAGATTATATTTCTTTTCATTATCCTGCTGACAATATGCTCCAAGACTAACGGATAATACAACAATTGCTAAAAATAGTTTTTTCATCTCGTTAAATTTTTTTTGTTAATTAATTTATTTACGGCGACAAAGTTATATATTATTTTTGTAACTACCAAATTTTTTTGATATTTTTTAGTAGTTTTTTGATAGGTTGGAGGCTTTGCCTATTT
>JAUNWC010000326.1 GCA_030540495.1 Bacteroidota bacterium | reverse complement strand
CTGTTGAATTTAAGATATATAGAATTTTATTGATACTTTCCCATCCATTTTCTCCAGGCATTTGAGTGATATTCTTCTGTATATCATGAGACTTAGCTTTTTTTACATAATCATCTATAGAATATCCTGTCAACATAATAAGATCATGACTTGATTCATTGCAGTCATTAGTAGCATGTATTTTATGCCCTCCTCCTGTCCAATTTCTGTACATCTCCTTTGAATCAAAAACATTGACGTTGACAAGCTTTAATCCCTTAGATGTCTTTCTAAATTTATAGATAGGATTATCATCACATACAACTATTAGCGTAAACGGTCCACTACCACAATGCTTCTCTTTATTAGAATTTGCTGGAAGGTTTTCTCCATAAAATCTTGTCAAATTCTTCGAAAATATATCCTTGTTCCAAATAACATCATGTATCCCTATTATATCAAATTTTGTTTTTATATCTTTAATAATTTCCTCATATTTATTTTTTGCTTTACTCCATATAATAAATAAATGTATTTCTTTATTCATTTCTAAAACTCCTTAGATTAAGCACAAATGGGAATGCTATAATAATAAATATAGCCACAATATTAGTTGTATATCTAAAAATAGACGAGAAGAACGAAACCAGAATAAAACTAACTATGGATATTGAGAATCCTACTGCTTTTCTATTATTAGAAATCACATATGCATCAATAATATTGGCTATAAAGCCAATAACAGCCATCACAATTATAGTTCCAAAATAAGAGTAGTCTATAATAAGATGTTTAAACACTGTGTACACATTTGTAAGTTGACCATTTATAATAACAAATTCGCCGTGAGATTGTTCTTTCAAACCTAAAATTCTAAATATGCAAGAGAATGTATTTTCTCCTAATCCCAGTTCATTTAAATGGAAGTTTTGAAACCAGATAGAAAACGCACTAAACGGACCAATTAGATAAGCCACCAAGATTGTATTAAGTTCCTCATATAATGAATAAATGCCCCTATGTCTTAAATAATTAATCAATACAACTATGGTGATTAAACCTATAGATGATAAGAGCAATATAAAGACGTCCTTAATTTTAATCCGTTTATCATAATAGTTATAGCCTGTAAGATATCCTGCTATCCAAAAAGCTATACCAAAAACTAATGTAGCCTTTGTGTTAGTGAGAAATGTTTGTACATTGATAAGAATCAAATTGTTAAATCTTCTCAAATTTGTTTTTTGGGCCATGACTAATCCGTCAAAGCCTAATGTTGCATATACTAGAGAATTCACGACCCTATTAAAAAGTGGTAAATAATCTTCTTCTCCGGTATATCTCATACTTGAAATAACATTCATCCGCTCTGAAAGCTGAGAAATACTAGAAAAAGTAATACTAGAAAAACCTAGCTTATATCCTAAATATAATGTAGCAATCAAATTAATATAAAAGATGTACTTACTATACTTCGTTATTGTTTTTTCAAATAGATCATCAGAACTTACTTTTGGTATTACTCTAAAATTTAAAAATGAAGATAACGAAAAAAAGAACATACATAAAAAAACAAATATATATGCCCATGGTTCAATAGGCATATCCATAACAAAAATTAGAATTACTAAAATTGTCCATTCCAGTGAAAACAAAAAGGCTATTGTAATCCTTTTTTTGTAAAAAAACAATCCAAGGGTAATAAATAGAAACAATAAGCAAAAAAAACAAAACATGCTAT
>JAUNWC010000325.1 GCA_030540495.1 Bacteroidota bacterium | reverse complement strand
GAATTATCTAACTGCATGGACTTTAACATTTCAGGCTCTTCTATTTTCACCTCTTCGGTAAAATCTATATAACCTTTCTCTATTCTCTTTAAAAAATCATTTATTTCGTCCTCTGAAGCATATGCACAACTAATTTCCCAATCAATAACATTTCTTGAATTGGTCAAATTAGCATACAAAGAACTTCCATATTTTTCATAATAAAGATAAGACCAATCTTTAGGTGGATTAATAGGAGGTTCTCCATGAGTCAAAAATAGAATACAAGCAAAACCACCAGGCACGCAATAATTATTAGGCCAGCGTCCTTTTGATTTCATTCCAAAACGAATTTCTATAATTGTACCGCCTTGTTGTTTTAGAAATTTTTGAGAATCTTGTTCCAATGAATAGTATTCCACATCGGAATCTTCATTATCATTACAAGAAACAAAAAATGTGGTTACCACAAACATTAACAAAACCACTCCTGATATAATAATTTTTAACTTCATCTCTTTCATACTTTCCGTTTATTTTTTATTATCTTTTAATATCACCGTTTGCAAAGTTAATACTTTAAAAAAAACAACAAAATATTAGATGTTTTTTTTGCAAAAAAAGTTTATGTTTTAAGTTAGGTTGCAGTAGATTTAGATAAGTTAGCGTAAGTTGTAGGCGTAATCTCCTTTTATAAGACGCAAAGCGTATGATAAAGAGTAAGGGCTTTGCCCTAATAGGTCAGCCTCAGGCTGTGGCGTTGCCCTTTTATAACAACCTATCTTAACTTATCTAAACCTACTTATTCTTTTATAAGTTTTGAGAAATTGATTTTGAGGAATTTAAAACAAAATATATATATGATTATAGCCAACAGCCAAGCAAAAGGTGCTCCCAACCATATACCCAGAATATCAAACTTTGAGGATAGGAACATGGAAAGAGGAAATCTAACCAAAAGTAAGGTTATAAAACTAATAACCAAAGTAACAAAAGCATAACCGACTCCTCTGAAATAAGAAGTAAACATCATCATTGTGGCAAACAGAAACCAAAAAATAGCATCCACAACAAGGTATTCTCCCCCTATTTGTATAACCTTAGTTTCGGTGGTGAAAAGCCTTATAAGTTCTTTGTCTAAGAAATAGAAAATAAAGAAGATAAATAACGAAATGGTAGCCATAAGTTTTATGGAGACTTTCAAACCTTGCTTTGCTCGGGCTATGTTATTTGCTCCTATGTTGGTGCCAACAAAAGAAGTTAAGGCTTGTCCAAAATTTAGAACCAAAATCAAGGCAATACTTTCTACTCTCACCGCTGTAGAATATCCTGCAATAGCATCTGTGCCAAAGGAAGTGACTAAGGAAAGTATAAGTATTTGGGTTAAAGAAACTATGCTTTGTTGCAATCCTGTAGGTATTCCTATGTTTATTATTTTTTTTAGATAAACTTTGTTAAAATACAAGTGTTTTAAGGAAGGCAAATGTACAAATTCGTGTTTTTTTCTAAGAAATAAGAACAAAGAAGCAAAAGCTACAAACTGAGAAATAAAAGAAGCCCAAGCTGAAGCCTCTATTTTCCATCCTATTATACCGAGAAAAATATAGGAGAGAACCATATTGAGAATATTGGCTGGAATAAGAAAATAAAGTTGAGTAGTGGCATCTCCTAAGCCCCTGAGTATGCTTACAGCACTATGAAAAATAACAGAAAAGAACATACCCAACATATATATTCTAAAATATGCTACAGCCA
>JAUNWC010000029.1 GCA_030540495.1 Bacteroidota bacterium | reverse complement strand
ATGCTAACCTACAAAAAAAATAATTGCGAGTTTCTCTTTTTCGGAAACTCGCAATTATTAAAATATTGTTTGAATTATTAATTATTTTCTATTGATGCTTGAGCAGCCGCCAAACGAGCCAAAGGAACGCGGAAAGGCGAGCAAGAAACATAATTTACGCCACATTGATAGAAGAACTTAACACTTTGACTATCGCCTCCATGCTCTCCACAAACACCTATACGAAGATTAGGATTGGTTTTTCTTCCGTTCTCTATTGCAAGTTTTACCAAACGACCAACTCCATCAAAATCTATAGTTTGGAATGGGTCGTATTTCAAAATTTTCTTTGCAGTGTAGTCGGCAAGAATTAAATTAACATCATCTCTACTAAAACCAAAGGTCATCTGTGTAAGGTCGTTGGTACCAAAGGAGAAGAAATCGGTTATTTCGGCTATCTTATCCGCAACCAATGTAGCACGAGGTATTTCTATCATAGTACCAAATTTGAAATGTATGGAGCAAGAGGTCTCTTTTTCTACCATAGAATGAACTCTATCGCAAATTTTCCTTTGGTTTTTCAACTCCTCTACTCCCATAGTCAAAGGTATCATTATCTCTAACTCAGGCGCAAAACCTTCTTTTCTTACCTCTGCCTCAGCCTCAAACAAAGCACGGAACTGCAATTCAGATATCTCTGGATAAAGTACTCCCAAACGCACTCCTCTAATACCCATCATAGGATTAACCTCTTGTAAAGCAGCAATTCTTTCTTGCAATTGCTCCATTGTTATACCCAAATTCTCGGAAAGAGTCTTTTGTTGCAAAGCGTCCTTTGGTGCAAACTCGTGCAAAGGAGGGTCCATCAAACGAATAGTAACCGGCTTGCCTGTCATTATTTTTAAAGTTTGCTTAACCGATTCTTTCATATAAGGAAGCAATTCGTTAAGGTGTTTCTTTCTTTCCTCTGTAGAGTCTGAAAGAATTATTTTTCTCATTATAGCCAAAGGCTCAGCAGAATTTTCACCATAGAACATATGCTCTATTCTGAACAAACCTATACCTTTTGCTCCAAACTCAAGTGCTTGTTTGGTATCCTCTGGGTTATCGGCATTGGTTTCTACTGATATGGTAGGGTATTTATCTACTATGGTCATAAACTCTTTGAACAATGGAGACTCGCTTGGAGAAACCATTTTTACAGCACCTTGATAAACATTGCCCTTTGTACCATTTAAGGAAATAACATCTCCTTCTTTGAACTTTTTGTTACCTATGGTTATTACTTTGTTTTGGTTGTCTATGTTTAAATCCTCGCTTCCTACTATACAGCATTTGCCCCAACCTCTTGCCACAAGAGCAGCATGGGAGGTCATACCACCTCTTGCGGTAAAGATACCTTCTGCCGCACGCATACCTTCAACGTCCTCTGGGTTGGTTTCTTCTCTTACAAGTATGGCTTTTTCTCCTTTTCTATTCAAGCGAATAGCCTCTTCTGAGGACAAAGCAATTTTTCCACAAGCACCACCAGGTCCTGCAGGAAGTCCATTGCCTATTACCTCAAAATTCTCTTCATCTTTGCTGTCAAGTATAGGGTGAAGCAATTCGTCAAGTTGCTCAGTACTTACTCTCAAAACAGCAGTCTTTTCGTCAATAAGACCTTCTTTCAACATATCCATAGCCATTTTTACCGAAGCAATACCCGTACGTTTGCCCACACGACATTGTAGCATATAAAGTTTCTTGTGTTGTATGGTAAATTCTATGTCAAGCATATCGTGATACCATTTTTCCAAATTATTTCTTACCTCATCAAGTTCTTTATAAACCTCAGGCATACTTTCTTCCAAAGAAATCATATGCTCATTGTGTTTGTTTTTGGTAGCATCGTTCAAAGGATTAGGAGTACGAATACCCGCTACAACATCTTCTCCCTGTGCATTGATAAGCCATTCTCCATAGAAATTATTATCTCCATTGGCAGGGTTACGGGTAAAGGCAACACCAGTAGCAGAATCCTCTCCCATATTGCCAAACACCATAGCCTGAACATTTACGGCAGTTCCCCAATCCTCAGGTATTTTTTCTATTCTTCTATAAGATACGGCTTTGTCTCCCATCCAAGATTTAAATACAGCCTTAATACCACCCATCAATTGCTCTTTGGCATCGTCAGGAAACTCTACTCCAAGTTTTTCTTTTATAATATTCTTAAATTCCTCTGCCAAAAATTTCAAATCTTCGCTATTTAAATCAGTATCAGATTTATAATTTTTGCTTTCTTTGTAGGTATCAAGTTTGTTGTCAAGTATTTTTCTTATACCCATGCCATCAGCAGGTGCTCTACCCTCTGCCTTTTCCATAACAACATCAGCATACATCATTATCAAACGTCTGTAAGAATCATAAACAAAACGCTCGTTCTGAGTTTGCTTTATAAGTCCAGGTATAGTATTGGAAGAAAGTCCTATGTTAAGTACCGTATCCATCATTCCCGGCATAGATATTCTTGCTCCAGAACGACAAGAAATTAAAAGAGGATTGTTCTTATCGCCATATTTTGCTCCCATTATTTTGCCTATTTCCTCTATTCCATTCCATACCTGAGATTCAAGTTCTGTTGGCAATTGACAATTGTTGGTATAATAATCGGTACAACATTCTGTTGTTATAGTAAATCCTGCAGGAACCGGTAATTTCAATAAACACATCTGAGCCAAATTTGCTCCCTTACCTCCCAAGAGGTTTTTCATCTTTGCATCACCTTCAGCCTGCAAATTACCAAAGGTGTAAACATATTTTTTACCCATAATAAAAAAAGATTGTATTATTAATTGTTCTTACTCTCATCAATTATACTTCTAAGGATTTGCAAAGGTAGTAAAAAAAAATAAAAAAATTAAACTTTTTCATACAAGAAAAAAAACAAGATAATAAATTTCAGTTTTTTTTATATAACTTATTAAAAAAAATGTAACTTTGCAACCTAAATTTAAGGTAAAACAATATATAATATATTATGTCAAGAGAAATAAGGATTTCTAAGGGATTAGACATACATTTGTTAGGAGAGGCAAACAAAGAAATAAAAGATAGTCTTGCTCCTAAGAGTGTTGCATTAAAGCCCTTGGATTATATAGGCATTACTCCAAAACTTCTTATAGACGTAGGCGATAAAGTAGAGATAGGTACGCCTGTTTTTTACTCCAAAGAGAAACCAAATATCAAATTTGTTTCCCCTATAAGTGGTGAGATACAAGAAGTAAAACGAGGTGCAAAAAGAGTTATCCAGGAGATAATAATAAAGAACGATAATCAAAACACTTACAAAGACTTTGGTAGTCTTTCGCTTGCTTCTTTGTCAAAAGAAGAATTGAAAAACAAAATGTTAGAAAGCGGTCTTTGGACTTTGTTGAGACAACGTCCTTATGATGTAATACCAAAGGAAGACACCTTGCCTAAATACATCATTGTTAAAGGTTTTGACTCTGCTCCGCTTGCAGTGGATTATAACTTTGCATTAAAAAGAGAAAAAGCCTTTTTACAGTTGGGAATAGACGTTTTGAAAAAATTAACCGATAAGACTATTTATTTATCTATCAATCCTCAAACCACTTGCGAAGACATTCTTTCTTTGCAAAACGTTGAGAAAATTTGTTTCAAGGGCAAACATCCTTATGGCAATGTATCTATACAAGCAGAAAAAATTTCTCCTATAAATAAGGGTGAAAGAATTTGGTATATAAATCTTTTGGATGTTCTAACATTGGGTAAATTCTTTACTGAGGGCAAGTATGATGCTTCAAAAATTATTGCTTTGACCGGAGAGGAATTAAAATTTCCGTCTTATTATAGAGTGATTAGAGGTACAGCCATAGAAGATATAATAAAAGATAACGTCAATACGAATAAGCATCTAAGATATATTTCCGGCAATGTGCTTACTGGTACAAGAATAGAAAAAGAGGGTTACCTTGGAGCCTTTGATAATCAAATAACTGTTATAGAAGAAGGAGATTACAAAGAGGGATTGGGCTGGATGATGCCGGGATTGAATAAATTCAGTGTTTCTCATACTTTTCCACGAGGATTTTTTGCTCGTTGTAGCAAAAAACCTTTCTCCATAGATTCCAATCTTCACGGCTCGCAAAGAGCATATGTTTTTACAGGTGAGTTTGAGAAAGTTTTACCTATGGATATATACCCTATGCATCTTATTAAGGCTTGTTTGTCAAAAGATATAGATAGGATGGAGGAATTGGGAATCTATGAAGTGGATGCTGAGGATTTTGCTCTTTGCGAAGTAATAGACGTTTCCAAAACAGAAATACAAACCATTATTCGTAACGGATTGGAACTTATGCGCAAAGAACTTGGTGAATAGTTTTATAATGAATAAAAGATATAAGAAGATATGAACTTTGTAGAGAAATTTTTTGACAAACAAAGACCTAAGGTACAAAAGGGAGCAAAATATCATTGGCTTGCCTCCACTTTTGAGGCTTTTGAGAGTTTTTCGTTTGTCAGCGATAAGACTGCAGGGAGAAAAGGTGCTCATTTTAGAGATGCCATAGATATGAAAAGGGCTATGATTGTAGTTGTTTTTGCTCTTGTCCCTGCCCTATTGTTTGGTATGTACAATGTAGGCTATCAACATTTTCTTTCACACAGAGAAAGTGCAACTTTCTGGGCTACATTCTTCTATGGTTTTTGGCGAGTTTTGCCTATGATTGTGGTATCATACGTTGTGGGACTTGCCATAGAATTTGCCTTTGCACAAATACGTAACGAAGAAGTAAATGAAGGTTATTTGGTAACAGGACTTATTATTCCTATGATATGCCCACCAGATACTCCTCTTTGGCAATTGGCTTTGGCTGTTGTGTTTGCTGTTATTATTGGTAAGGAAGTTTTTGGTGGCACAGGTATGAACTTTATGAACCCTGCCTTGGTGGCAAGAGCCTTTTTGTTCTTTTCTTATCCTTCTCAAATGTCAGGCGATATGGTATGGATATTTGACAAAGGAGATGCCATTAGTGGAGCCACTCCTTTGGCAGAATTGGCTGTTGGTCAAAACACAAGCACAAGTCTTTGCGATATGATAACGGGCTTTATTCCGGGTTGCGTAGGCGAGACTTCTTTTATAGCCATAATGATAGGAGCCTTTATTCTTTTGGTTTCTAATATTGCTTCTTGGCGAACCATGCTTTCTATTTTTGTAGGAGGTGCTATTATGGGATTGATATTCAACGCTATCGGTAGTAACGAATATATGAACGTTCCTTTCTATCAACATTTCTTTATGGGAGGTTTTGCTTTTGGAGCGGTATTTATGGCTACAGACCCTGTTACCTCTGCTCACACCAATACGGGAAAATATATCTATGGTTTTCTTATAGGTGTTATGGCTGTGCTAATCAGGGTAATAAACCCTGCCTATCCAGAGGGTATGATGTTGGCTATATTGTTGCTTAATGTCTTTGCTCCTTTGATAGACTACTATGTAGTAGAGGCTAACATTAGACGTAGAAAAAACAGAGTTAAACTTGCAAGCACCAAATAAATATAGGAGGAATATAAAATGAAGAAATTTACCAATAAATATATATACATATATTCTACTGTCCTTGTTATTGTTGTTGCGGCAGTTTTGGCTTCGGTTTCTATGTTGTTGCAAAAACCACAAGAAAAAAACATTGTTGCTGAGCAAATGCAAATGATACTTCAAGCCGCTAATGAAAACGTAGAGCGTACAGAGGCAGAAGAATTATATAACAAATGCTTTACCACCGAACTTGGAGTAAAATCTAATGGTGAAATAGTGTATAAATACGTAAATGGGAAACAAGAACAAGGCGATAAAAGACCTTTTACTTTGAGTATTAAAGACGAGGTAAAAAAATATAAGAACGGAGATAAAGATGCTGTTTTACCTGTCTTTATATACAACAAAGGCAATAAAGAGACAATCTATGTAGTACCTGTTAGAGGTATAGGTCTTTGGGATGAAATATGGGGATACGTGGCGTTGCGTTCTGATGCCAATACTATAGAAAACATTGTTTTTGACCACGCTGGAGAAACTCCGGGCTTGGGAGGTAACATCAAAGACGACCCTTCTTTTGCCGCTTCTTTTGTAGGCAAGACAATTTTTGAAGGTGACGACTATGTTAGCATAGCAGTAGAAAAAAGAGTGGGCAAAGACCAACCACATAAAGTGGATGCTATCACAGGTGCAACTCTAACTTGTAATGGCGTTAGCGATATGATGAAAAGTGGTTTAGAGTTCTTTGTTCCTTATTTTAAATCATTAAGAAAATAGTAGGTATATGAATGCAAAGAATAAAAAATTAATAACAATGCCCTTCTCAAAAGAGAATCCTATTATTGTACAAGTTTTGGGTATTTGTTCTTGTTTGGCTGTTACCGTAAAACTACAACCTGCCGTGGTTATGGCTCTTTCTGTTACGGTTGTGGTTATGATGAGTAACTTGTTTATTTCTCTTCTTAGAAATACCATCCCACCAAGAATAAGAATTATTGTTCAGTTGGTGGTTGTGGCTATGTTTGTTATTTTAGTAGACCAATTCTTAAAGGCTTTTGCTTATGATGTTAGCAAACAACTTTCTGTTTATGTAGGTTTGATTATTACCAACTGCATAGTTATGGGACGTTTGGAGGCTTTTGCCATGAGCAACAAACCTTTGCCCGCTTTATTAGACGGACTTGGCAACGGTATAGGTTATGGTATAATACTTATTATAGTCGGTTTCCTAAGGGAGTTGTTTGGCTTTGGCACATTGTGGGGCTACAAAATAATACCAGATAGTTTTTATAATTTTGGTTACGAAAACAATGGTCTTATGGTAATGCCTGCTATGGCTCTTATACTTGTAGGCTTAGTTATTTGGGTACATAGAAGTAAGAATAAAGATTTAGTAGAAAACGAATAGGAATATATTAAGGAGAAAAAACTATGGATGCATTAAATATTTTTATAAAGTCAATATTTGTTGATAATATGATATTTGCCTTTTTCTTAGGTATGTGTTCCTATTTGGCAATATCAAAAACGGTTAAAACCTCTATGGGCTTAGGACTTGCTGTAATTTTTGTGCTATTAGTAACCGTGCCTATCAACTATTTCTTGTATAAGTATGTGTTACAAAAAGGGGCTTTGACTTGGCTTAGCAGTTCTTTTGCAGGTATAGACCTAAGTTTCCTAAGTCTTATTATCTTTATTGCCGTAGTAGCAGGTATAGTTCAATTGGTAGAGATGTTTGTAGAAAAATATTCTCCTTCTCTTTACTCTCAACTTGGAATATTCTTGCCTCTTATAGCCGTGAATTGTGCTATACTTGGAGCATCTTTGTTTATGCAAAAAAGAGATTATAGCAACATAGGAGAGGTATTTTCCTTTGCTTTTGGCTCGGGTATAGGTTGGTTGTTGGCTATAGTGGGTATAGCAGCCATAAGAGAAAGATTAAAATACTCTAACATACCTCCTGCTTTGAAGGGCTTGGGTATTGCGTTTATTATTACAGGCTTGATGGCTATTGCTTTTCAATCATTTTCGGGTATCAAACTATAAGGAGGAATAAGATATGCAAATAATATTAAGTATAATAGTATTTTTGATAATAGTTTTGTTTTTGGTTGCTGTGCTTTTGTTGGCACGAAAAAAACTTGTACCTCAAGGCAATGTAACCATAAACATTAACGACAAAACAGACGTAACCGTTCAAACAGGTTCTTCTTTGCTTAGCACACTTGCCGAGCACCAGATATTTTTGCCTTCTGCCTGCGGTGGCAAAGGTTCTTGTGGTCAGTGCAAATGTCAAGTTTTAGAGGGAGGCGGCGAGATACTTCCAACAGAAAAATCGCATTTTTCTCGCAAAGAGATAGAAAATCATTTTCGTTTGGGCTGTCAGGTAAAGGTTAAAAACAACCTAAAACTTAAAGTACCTGAATCTGTGCTTGGAGTTAAGGAATACGAATGTACAGTTATTTCCAACAAAAATGTTGCAACTTTTATCAAAGAGTTCAAGGTTCAGTTGCCTGAGGGAGCACATATGGACTTTCTTCCGGGTTCATATGCTCAAATCAAAATACCAACCTTTTCTATCAACTACGCTGATTATGACAAAAGTCTTATAACAGATGAGTATTTGCCAAGTTGGGAAAAATTCAAAATGTTTGACCTTAAATGCGTAAATACCGAACCAACCATTAGAGCATACTCCATGGCAAACTATCCTGCCGAAGGTAATGTATTTATGCTTACCGTTCGTATTGCTACTCCTCCTTTCAAAGCAGATAGAAGTGGTTTTATGAATGTTAATCCAGGTATTGCCTCTTCTTATATCTTTAGTTTGAAACCGGGCGATAAGGTTATGATGAGTGGTCCTTACGGAGATTTCCACCCACACTTTGATACCAAAAACGAAATGGTATGGATAGGTGGTGGTGCAGGTATGGCTCCTTTGCGTGCTCAAATTATGCATATGACCAAAACACTTCATACTACCGACCGTCAAATGCATTATTTCTATGGAGCAAGAGCATTGAATGAGGTATTTTATTTGGACGACTTTTTGAATTTGGAAAAAGAATTCCCTAACTTTAAATTTCATCTTGCCTTAGATAGAGAAGACCCTGTTGCCGACAAGGCAGGAATATCCTACACAGCGGGCTTTGTTCACAAGGTTATGTATGAAACTTATTTGAAAAATCATCCTGCACCCGAGGATATAGAGTACTATATGTGCGGACCTGGTCCTATGTCCAAATCTGTTACAGATATGCTTGACAACCTGGGCGTACCAGAGGAGAATATTATGTATGATAATTTTGGAGGATAATTTAATTTCATAATTTTTTTAATTTTTCACGGAAGTCTGCTTCTTGCGAGCAGACTTCTTTTTTAACATTATTTTTATTATTCCTTACACATGGCTAACGTTATTTAAAATATTTACTTGTTTTAATTATCAAGTATAAGATTTTTAGTAATTTTGCATAGCAAAAGATAAGTGAAGCAATGGAAGATAAGTTTTATTATTCAATAGCAGAGGTTTCCAAAGAATTTGACCTGCCTTATTCTACTCTTAGGTATTGGGAAAAGGAGTTTAAGAAACTTTCTCCTCACAAAAACAAAAGAGGGGTTCGTTTTTATACCAAAGAAAATGTAGGGTTATTACGACAAATAGTCTATCTTACTAAAGAAAAGCATTATACTTTGGAAGGAGCCAAACAAGCCTTAAAGGAAAATAAAACACAAGGCAATAATTATGAACAAGTAATAAGCACTCTAAAAGAAGCAAAAGAATTTTTATTAGATTTGAGAAATAAATTGGACTTAGATGAAAGATAAAAAAAATATAGCCTTAGTATGTGGTGGCTATTCTGGGGAATATATCATTTCTTTGCAATCAGCC
The DNA here is from genome assembly GCA_030540495.1 of Bacteroidota bacterium. Classification (GTDB taxonomy): domain Bacteria; phylum Bacteroidota; class Bacteroidia; order Bacteroidales; family P3; genus Scybalousia_A. The sequence goes on along the minus strand of JAUNWC010000029.1, from coordinate 865 downwards.
GAACAGATAGAAAAAAACTTATCCGAGGATTTTAATCTTTATAAAATAATCATAACCCAAGAAGATTGGTATTACGAAAAAGACAATAAGAGAATTTCCATAGATAAAAACGATTTTTCACTTAGCATAGAAGAAAAGAAAATAAGATTTGATGCTGTTTTTATCATTGTACATGGTACGCCAGGAGAAAATGGACTTTTGCAAGGTTATTTTGATATGCTGAACATAAAATATAATACTTGCGATGCTTTGTGTTCAGCCATTACTTTTGACAAAACAACTTGTAATGCTGTGGTTAGGGATTTTGATATTGTCAATGTAGCAAAAAACATAACCATATACGATAACGAAGAAATAAATATAGAGAACATTCTTTCAAAGGTTAGTTTGCCCGTTTTTGTAAAACCTTCCCAAGGAGGCTCTTCCATAGGAATGAGTAAGGTTAAGGAAAAAGAAGACTTAGAGGAGGCTATAAAAAAGGCTTTTGAGGTGCATAACAAGGTTTTGATAGAAGAGTTTATACAGGGAGTTGAATTATCTTGCGGAGTGTTTATGGAAAAGGGCGAAACAAAGGCTTTTCCTGTAACAGAAATAGTGCCAAAGGCAGAGTTCTTTGACTATGAAGCAAAATACAACGGCACCACAGACGAAATAGTTCCTGCAAGAATAAGCGACAAACTAAGAGAACAAGTACAACGCACCACAGAAAGAATATATAAGGATTTGAATTGCAAAGGCGTTTGCAGAATAGATTATATATATAACGAAAAAGAAGATAAATTATATTTCTTGGAAGTAAATACCACTCCGGGACAAAGTCTTAATAGCATAGTTCCCAATCAAGTAAGAGCAATGGGCAAGGATG
>JAUNWC010000324.1 GCA_030540495.1 Bacteroidota bacterium | reverse complement strand
ATGAAAGAAAAATTGTAATTTTGCAAGCCAAATAAGAACAAATATTTATATAAAAAACAAAGATAAAAAATGACAAATTCATTGATAAAACCTTCCGCTTGGGAAATTTTACGCAAGTATATAATTTTTGCACTTGGTATTTCTATGTATGTTGTGGCTTGGATTATCTTCCTAATACCCAACCATATCATAGGAGGAGGAGTAACCGGTTTGGCATCTGTGATATATATTACTACAGGTTTTCCAACAGGTGTGGCTAATTTTATGATAAACCTTGTATTGTTTTGCTTTGGTTTTTATTTCCTTGGCAAACAGTTTGCCATTAGCAATGTTTATGGCATAGTAATAACCTCACTTTTATTCCTTTTGTTACAACAAATTCTTAAAATACAAGATATTCCTGCTATTATAGAACTTGGCAAAATGGAGCCTTTTATTTGTGCGGTAATAGGAGGAGTTTTTTCGGGTATAGGTATAGGTATTTTGCTTTCTATGGGAGGAAATAGTGGAGGAAGTGATGTTATTGCCCTTATATTCAATAAGTTCTATAATGTTTCTTTGGGCAATGTTATTATGGTTTGCGATGGCATAGTAATACTTTCTTCTTTGCTTATTCCGGGCAATGGTGTTAAGCAAATAGTTTATGGTATTATTGTTTTGGTTACTTATACCTTTACAATAGATTACATTATAGACGGTAGAAAACAAACCTATAAAATACTTGTCTTCTCAAAGAAAAACAACGAAATAGCAGATGTTATTGGCAATAAAATCAAGCGAGGAGTTACTTTCTTTAACGCCACTGGTTGGTATAGCAAACAAGAGAGCAAAGTGCTTATGGTTGTGGTGCATAGAAGAGAAAAAGTACAAATAATGCAACAAATAAAACACTTAGACCCAGAGGCTTTTATGACGGTGGAAAAAACCGAAGGAGTGTTTGGAAAAAACTTTGAACCTCTTAAAAAATAGTTAATTCCACTTGTAAGTATATGAAAAACAGAAATAAAACATATTATCATCATATATGCTTTTGTTTCTGTTTTGTTCTTTTCTTCCTCTCCTGCTCCAAAAAGGATGTAGAGTCTGATAAGCAAATTTTTCGTTACAACGAGATTAGCAATATCTCTTCCTTAGACCCTGCTTTTGCCAAAGACCAAGCAATGATTTGGGCTGATAATCAAATCTATAATGGTCTATTGCAATTGGATAGCAACTTAGATATTCAACCTTGTATAGCCAAGAGTTATGAAATTTCTGAGGATGGTTTGCTCTATACTTTTCATTTAAGAAACGATGTTTATTTTCACAAAAACCCTTGTTTTAATAATCTTACAAGAAAAGTTACTGCTGAGGACTTTGTCTATTCTTTTAACAGAATAGTTAGCGAGAAGGTTGCCTCTCCAGGCTTGTGGATATTCAAAAATGTTGCCAAAACAAACAATTCTTATGCTTTTTTGGCGATAAACGACTCTACTTTGCAAATAAGATTAGAAAATGCTTTTGCTCCTTTTCTTGGCTTACTTACTATGCCATATGCTTTTGTTGTTCCCAAAGAGGCTGTGGAATACTATGGAGATGATTTTAGAAAAAATCCTGTGGGTACGGGAGCATTTTATTTTAAGTATTGGAAAGAGGGAGTAAAACTTGTATTGCTAAGAAATGAAAACTATTTTGAAAAAGATAAAAATGGCAAGCAACTACCTTATTTAGATGCTGTTAATATTAGTTTTATTGTA
>JAUNWC010000028.1 GCA_030540495.1 Bacteroidota bacterium | reverse complement strand
GTATAAGCGAATGGGGACACGATTTTAGACCAGAATACAGAAGAATAAGAGAAATAACCAACAATATAGGACAAAATGTGCCTATTGTTGCCCTTACCGCTACGGCTACCGACAAAGTAAGACAAGATATAATAAAGAATTTGGAAATACCAACGGCAAGTGTTTATGTTGCTTCGTTTAATCGTCCAAATCTATACTATGAAATAAGACCAAAACCAACTGATGAAAAACAAGTTATAAAACAAATACTAAAATTCATAAAGGACAATCCAAACAAAAGCGGTATTATTTATTGTTTGAGTAGAAAAAAAGTGGAAGAAGTGGCAGAGATTCTTAATTTGAATAATGTGAAAGCCTTGCCCTATCATGCAGGTTTGGACTCTCAAACAAGAATGCAAAATCAAGATAAATTTATTTTGGAAGAGATAAATGTAATAGTGGCAACAATAGCCTTTGGTATGGGTATAGACAAACCCGACGTTAGGTATGTTATTCACTATGATATGCCAAGGAGTTTGGAGGGATATTATCAAGAGACAGGACGAGCAGGAAGAGACGGAGGAGAAGGCAAGTGCATAGCCTTTTATTCAGAAAAAGATATCAATAAGTTGGAAAGATTTTTGGTAGATAAGACCGTGCCCGAAAGAGAGGTGGCTATGGCTCTAATAGATTCTACTATATCATACACAGAGAGTTCGGTTTGTAGGAGAATAAATCTTTTGAAATATTTTGGAGAAGAGTATAAGGAAGACAATTGTCACAACTGTGATAACTGCCTAAACCCAAAGAAGAAGGTAAATTCTCGCGAGGATATCAAATCGGTAATAGAATTGGTATATGGAGTAAAACAAATGTTTAAAGCCCCTCATCTTTTGGATATTATAATGGGCAGAAAAACAACCTCCGTTAAGACTTGCAAACACGACAGATTGGAGTGGTTTGGCATAGGCAAAAACGACAATGAATTGCATTGGAAAGCCGTTATAAGACAATGTGTTTTGGAAGGTTTTTTAAGGAAAGATGTAGAGAGTTATGGCTTGTTGAAAATACAGAAAGAGGGTTATAATTTTTTGAAAAAGCCTTATGATATTCTTGTACCCGAAGACCACGATTATAACACAGATACTGAGGAAGATAATGTTGTGGTAACTTCTGAGGGAGAGAGCGTTGCAGTGGATAATGTTTTGTTTTCCATACTTAGAGATATACGCAACTCTATAGCAAAGAAAGAAGGTTTGCCTCCATACGTTATTTTTGAGGATAGGTCTTTGAATGATATGACTGTGCAGTATCCTACCACCATAGAGGAAATGAAAAACGTAGTTGGTGTGGGAGAAGCAAAAGCAAAGAAATATGGCAAAGAGTTTTGCGAGGTAATAAAACGCTATGTAGAAGACAACGAAATAGAAAAGCCACAAGATATAGTAGTAAAAAGTCTTGTGAATAAAAGCGGTTTGAAGGTATATATAATAAAGAGTATAGACAAAAAACTTGCTTTGGAAGATATTGCACAAGGCAGAGGACTTAGTATGGAAGAATTGCTAACAGAGATAGAAAGCATTGTTGCCTCTGGTACAACCTTGGATATATCCTATTATATAAACGAAACAGTAGATGTTTATCATCAAGAGGAGATTTTAGACTGCCTTAAAAATATGCAAACAGATGACATAGACGCTATTTTGGAAGAATTGGACTATGACGAATATACAGAAGAAGAAGTTAGATTGATGAGAATTTATTTTATTAGCAAGTATGGTAATTAGTTTTTAATTTTTAATTTTGTTTATAATGAGAAAGGGACGCTAATCTTAACGTCCCTTTTCTTTTTTGATGGATTTTGGTTACTAATAACCATATTTCTTTCTAAACTTTTTCAAAAGTATTGTGGAGAATATTACTGCCATTACTTCGGCAAAGATTATTGCAAACCAAATACCACTTATTCCAAAAATCAAAGGTATAAGAATAACACAAGAGGTTTCGCATATCATAGTACGAGCAAAAGAAATCAAAGCCGAGATAAAACCATTGTTCAAAGCCGTAAAGAATGCTGAGGCATAGATAGTAAAACCACAGAAAAGGAAAGAAATAGAATAAATTCTAAAAGCCGATTGGGTCAATTCAAACAAACCTTGGTCATAACCTACAAAGAGTTTTGCCAAAGGTGTAGCAAGAATTTGAGAACCAAGTATCATTATTAGACCAAAGACAAAGGTAATAATCAAACTCTTATGAAAAACTATTTTCATTTCTTTTTTGTTTTCTGCTCCATAGTTGTAGGCAATAATAGGAGCCGACCCCATACAAAATCCCACATAGATAGCAACAAAAATAAAACCTGCATACATTATAACTCCGTATGCTGCCACTCCATCAGGTCCTATGTATTTCATAAGTTGATAGTTATACAACATACTTACCACAGACATGGAAACCGAACTAATCAACTCACTAATTCCATTGGAAGAGGTTTTTAAAAGAGCATTTGCATCAAATTTGGTTTTGCAAAGCCTTAGCAACGAAGTATTTGGCGAGGAGAAATAAAACAAAGGTATAAGTCCTCCGGTCGATTGTGCTATGGCTGTGGCAAGAGCGGCTCCAACAAGTCCCATCTCAAAAACGACAATAAGCACATAGTCCAACACTATATTTAACACACCTGAAATAATACTAAGAATTAAGCCCAACTGAGGTTTCTCAGCTGCCGACATTATAGGTTGAAAGAACATTTGCAAGATATATAAAGGAAAAACCGCAAAAATTATTCTGCCATACAATTCACATTGCAACGCCATCTCTTTGGTTGCTCCCAAGAGCAAGGCTATTTCCTTTACAAAAATAAAACCAAATAGTGCTATTACAGCACCTACTATCACAACCGACCAGACTAACAAAGAAAAAGTTCTTCTTGCCTTTCTTCTGTTTCCTTCTCCTAAGGTTTTGGCAATAAGAGCAGCACCACCTGTGCCAAACATTGTTCCCAAGGCAGCCAAAAGCAATATAACAGGCATAATAAAATTGACAGAAGAAAACTCTTCTTTGCCAACGAAATTAGACACAAACAGCCCATCCACAACACCATAAACCGAGGCAACAACCATCATTATCATAGACGGCAAAGTGTATCTAAGAAGTTTTTTGTATCCGAAATGGTCGGACAATTGAATTTTACCCATAAATCTTATGTTTTTTTTATTTAAAACAAAACCTACTAACGAATGTTTTTAATATTTATTGTAAAAAAAAATTATAGGTTGGGGTAAGTTAGCATAGGTTACAGGCATAGCCTATTCTATAAGATGCTTAGCCTATGAGCAAAGGCAAATGGCTTTGCCCTCCTATTTTAACCTATACTAACTTATTTACAACTATAACAACCTATTAAGACCTATTACTCAAATAAAAAAAACTATTTTCTTTTGTAAGTAAAAAAATATATAATAATTTTGCACAAGTTACGTTTAATTATAACAAAAAAAATAAAAATATTGAAATAATGGAAAATATAAATTGGGGTAGCCTTGGTTTTGGTTACTATAAAACAGATTACAACGTACGTTGTTATTATAGAGATGGTAAATGGGGAGAATTAGAAGTATCTTCTTCTGAGGAAATAGTTATGCATATGGCCGCTACTGTTCTACATTATGGTCAGGCTGCTTTTGAGGGTATGAAAGCATTTAGAGGCAAGGACGGAAGAATAAGATTGTTTCGCCCATACGAAAATGCAAGACGTATGATTTCCTCTGCACAAGGAGTTATGATGGCAGAGCCACCTGAGGAATTGTTCGTTGAGGCTTGCAAAAAAGTTGTTAAACTTAATGAGAAATTCGTTCCACCTTATGGTAGTGGTGCCTCTTTGTACCTTAGACCTATACTTATAGGCACAGGAGCACAAGTTGGCGTTCATCCTGCAAAGGAATATTTGTTTATGATATTTGCTTGCCCAGTAGGTCCTTATTTCAAAGAGGGTTTTAAACCAGTAAGATTTGAGATAGCAAGAGATTATGACCGTGCTGCTCCATTTGGAACAGGAAAATATAAAGTTGGTGGCAACTATGCTGCTTCTTTGGTTAGTGGAGAAAGAGCCGTAAAAGAGGGATATTCTAATTGTATTTACCTTGATGCCGCTACTCACACATATATAGACGAAGCCGGTGCAGCCAATTTCTTTGGTATCAAAAATAATACTTATTGCACTCCTCGTTCTACTTCCATACTTCCTTCTATTACAAATATGTCTTTGTGTCAAATAGCAGAAGACTTGGGAATGAAAGTAGAAAGAAGACCTATTGCAGTGGAAGAGTTATCTGAGTTTGAAGAAGTTGCTGCTTGTGGTACTGCCGCAGTAGTTTCTCCTATTAACGAAATATTTGACCGCGAGAACAACAAAACCTACAAATGGGGAGCAGAACCGGGCAAAGTTTCTACTAAATTATACGAAACTTTGAAAGGTATTCAAGACGGACAAATAGAAGACAAACATAACTGGAATGTTTTTGTAGATTAAAAGAAAACATGCTTTTTTAATTTTTTATAATTTTAGTATTATTGGACACACTTAAAAGAAAGTGTGTCTTTTTTTCTTACTATTAAAATAAAAAAGATTTGTTTGCGTTATTTATTAGCATTTATTTTAAGAATTGTTATTTGTATGAAATACACAAAATATAGTATTCTATTGTGCTTGGTTTTGATGCTTTTTGCTTGCAAAAGGAACGATGGTTTTGTGAATACAGAGTTAGGATTTTCTTTTAAGCACTGCACCACAAACAAAAACACACCTAAGGTTAAGGCAGGGGATGTTGTTTTTGGTCAAATGAAAATAATGCTCAACAACAAAACCCTTATCTCTTCCAACTATGGCAAGCCTGATAGGTTGTTTGTGGTGGATAAGAATGCTAAGGAGGGAGGAATAGACGAGTTTTTGATAACCCTACACATAGGCGACTCTGCCCTTATGGTATGCCCAGCAGATAGCATGGCAAAATACTTGAAAGACAGAGAATTTAAGCCCGAAGATAAAGTATGGATATACCTAACCATCAATCAAATAATATCTACTGAGGATGTTACAGAATACACCAAAGAAAAACAACTTAGAGATGCACAAGAGGACGAGAGATTGACACAATTTGTTTTGAGAAAATATGACCAAGCCGAGCAACAATCTACTGGTTTGTTTTATATAAACAAAAAAGAAGGCACGGGCAAAAAAGCAGAATTTGGCAAAATGGTTGCTGTTAATTATACCGTATGCGACACCACAGGGAGAATAATAGACTCTAATGTGGAAGAAGTAGCAAGAAAAGGTAATATTTATAAGGAAAATATTCTCTATGCTCCTTTTGAATTTATGCTTGGAGATGATGCTTTGATTTCGGGTTGGGGACAAGGAATTTCCCTTATGAAAGAGGGCGGACACGCTGTGCTTGTTATACCTTCAAGGCTTGCTTACGGAGATGTAAAATACAGAAGCATAGAACCATATACTCCATTGGTTTTTGATGTTTATCTTTTGAAAGTAGAATAAAAATATATAAATACGATGAAAAAAAAATTATTATTTAGCATTTTTAGTGCATTTAGCATAATGGTTTGTGGGCAAGATGTTCCACAAGGTTTTACCACAGGAGAAAACAAAGTTATCTACAAAGTAGAACAAAGCAACCCGACTGGCAAACAAGTAGAAGAGGGAAGTTTGGTTTTTGCTCGTTTTCAGATTTCTTTTAACGATAGCATTGTTATGAGCAACCTTAACCAACCCGCTACTACTCCAACTTTTCTTGTTACCAAACAAAACAATGTTTTTAAAGGAGATTTAATGGATGCAATGCTTTTGATGAAAGACAAAGAGGACTATACTTTTGCTTTCCCAAAAGACTCTATGGCAAAGGCTCAACCATTGCCTAATGATTTTGAGGGTTTTGTCTATTATCGTATTAAGATAGATTCCATATGTTCATACGAAGATTTTGTAAAAACTCAGCAAGCAAGAGCAGATTCTTTGCAAAAGATAGAACAGGAGAAAATAAACCAATATCTTAAAGATAATAATTGGGAAGAAAAGAATGTGGAAGGAGTGTATATCAAAGAGTTGGCAAAAGGTAATGGAGAAAAAGCTACACAAGGAGATAATGTAAAAATACACTACATTGGGCAATTGTTGGATGGTAAAATATTTGATACTTCCATAGAAGATGTTGCTAAGGAAAACAACCTATATAATGAACACAGAAAATATTTGCCTTTGGAATTTAAGATAGGTGCAGGACAAATGATACCAGGATTTGAGATAGCAGCAAGGCAAATGAACAAAGGAAGTAAATGTATGGTTTTGATACCTTCTTCTTTTGCATATAGAGACAGAGATATGGGAGCAATACCACCTTATTCTCCACTTATTTTTACAATGGAAATGATTGACATAGAAAGAGCAACAAAATAACAACACAATAAATTTTTAGAAAAAACAATGGAACTGAATTTAGAAAGACCTATAGTATTTTTTGATTTAGAAACAACGGGGGTTAATGTAGGCAAAGACAGAATAATAGAAATATGTATGATAAAAGTAATGCCTAATGGAGAGGAAGAAGAGAAAACAATGAGAATAAATCCCGGGGTAAAATTAAGTAAAGAAGTTATAGAGATAACAGGTATAACTGACGATGACCTTGCTGATAAACCTTATTTTAGAGAAGTTGCAACAGAGATAAAAGACTTTATAGGAGAGGCTGACCTTGCTGGATATAATTCCAATAAATTTGATGTTCCTTTGTTGGTGGAGGAATTTCTAAGAGCGGGAGTGGATTTTTCTCTTTTGGGAAGAAATATGGTGGATGTTCAAAATATCTTTCATAAAATGGAGGCAAGAACTTTAAGTGCTGCTTACAAATTCTATTGTCACAAAAACTTAGTAGATGCTCACTCGGCTTTGGGAGATACTCGTGCAACTTTAGATGTACTTAAAGCCCAGTTGGATATGTATAAAGACAGCGAATACATGGAAAAAGATGGCAGAACATATAAACCTATAACCAATAATGTTAAACAATTGGCTAAATTTTCCAAAATGAATAATTGGGTTGATTTGGTTGGACATATTTATTTGAATGATGCTTGCGTAGAGTGTTTTAACTTTGGCAAACATAAAGATAAACCAGTAGTGGATGTTTTTACCTCAGAGCCTTCTTACTATGATTGGATGATGAAAGCCGATTTTCCTCAAACAACCAAACAAGTAATAACTCGTATTTTCTCTACAATGAAACATAATTTAATCTAAACTATTAGAATAATTGATTAGACTTATAAGATTATTTATCAATTTATTATGAAAATAATTTGCGTTGGTAGAAACTATATAGAACATATAAAGGAATTGGGTAATGAGAAGCCGGAATCTATAGTTTTTTTCTTAAAACCCGATACTGCTCTTGTGAAGGATAATGAAGATTTTTATTTACCAGATTTTTCTCATAATGTTTCTTTTGAGTGTGAATTGGTTGTTAAGATAAATAAGGTAGGAAAATGTATTCCAAAGAATTATGCTAAAAATTATTATGACCAGGTTGCATTAGGCTTAGATATTACTCTTAGGGATATTCAACAAAAGGCAAAGGAGAAGGGATTGCCTTGGACTTTGGCAAAAGGCTTTGATTACTCTGCTCCCATTAGCGACTTTTTTTCATTAAAGGAGTTGAACAAAGATATTCAAAACATAAACTTCTCTTTGTCTAAGAATGGAGAAACTGTTCAAGAAACAAATACTTCTTTGATGATAAACAGCGTGGATGAAATAATAAGTTATATATCAAAGTTTATGACCTTAAAAACAGGCGATTATATCTTTACAGGAACACCTAAGGGAGTAGGACAAATGCAAGAAGGCGATGTCTTTACGGCTTATTTGGAAGGAAAACAGGTATTGAAAACTTGTGTAAAGTAGAAGTATATAAAACTTTATTAAATATTTGATATTTTATTCATTGTAATTATATGTTAGTATCTTTAAAAATAGAAAATTATGCTCTAATAAAAGAATGTGAAATTAGTTTTCCTAATGGATTTGTGGCTATAACGGGAGAAACCGGAGCCGGAAAAAGTATTTTATTGGGAGCATTGTCTTTGGTTTTAGGACAAAGGGCAGATGTTAATGTCTTAATGGACAAAGAGAAAAAATGTATCGTAGAAGCCGTCTTTGAAACCAAAGAAGATTTAAAATCTATTTTTGAAACCAATGATATAGATTACGATACAACTTCTTATTTTCGCAGAGAAATATTGCCTTCGGGCAAATCTCGTGCCTTTGTCAATGATACTCCTGTACAACTTCCTATTCTCAAACAATTTGCCGATAAACTTATAGATATACACTCTCAATCTTCCACAAGTCAATTAAAAGACAGTGCTTTTCAACTTTCTTTACTTGATAGTATGGCACAAAATAAAGAGATTTTAAATTCTTATCAAAATACTTATCGCAAATATGAAAACCTACTTTCTGAAATAGAAGGATTGGAAAAACAAAAGAGCGAAAATCTTAAAGAATATTCTTATAATGAGTTTCTATTCAACGAATTGGATAAGGCCAATTTAAATAACAAAAACGAGCAAGAGGAATTAGAGAATGAAATAGAGTTGCTTAGCAATGCTGAGCAAATAAAAGAGGGACTTTATTATTGTTTAAATTTATTGGATAACAACGAGGAAAGCAATACTTTACTCTATTTAAATAATGTAAAACATCAACTATCTAAAATACAATCTCACTCCGAAACACTGAATAATCTTTATAACAGAGTAGATTCTGCCTTTATAGAATTAAAAGATATTTTTGAAGAATTAAATGATTATAACGAAACTTTAAATTTTGATAACGATAAACTGCAAGCAGATAACGAACGTTTAGACTTAATTTATAGTTTAGAAAAAAAACATAATGTATTATCTATAAAAGAATTACAAGATATAAAGACTTCTTTATCCGAAAAATTGTTTTTTGTAGATAATGTTAGCAATATTATAGAAGAAAAAGAGAAGGATAAAAAACTATATTTAAAGGAATTAGAAGACTTATCTAAAAAATTACATAAGCAAAGGAGCGAGGTTGCTACATTGATGGAAAAAAACATATTGCCTTTGCTAAAATCTATGGCTATGCAGGATGCTGTATTAAAAATAGAAGTAGAAGAAAACAAGGAATTTACCTTATATGGTAGAGATAGTGTAACCTTTCTTTTTGCGGCAAACAAAACCAAGGACAACAAACTATCTCCTATAAACAAGGTAATTTCTGGTGGAGAACTTTCTCGTCTGATGTTAGCAATAAAAGCCGTTGTTGCAGAGAACTTTGCTTTGCCTACTATGATTTTTGACGAAATAGATACTGGAATAAGCGGAGATGTAGCGGCAAAGGCAGGTGAAATAATGCTCCAACTTGGTAAAAAACATCAAGTTATAACCATTACCCACCTTGTGCAAGTGGCTGCTAAGGCTATAGAACAACTAAAAGTTTATAAACAAAGAAAGGGAGAGGAAACTTTCTCAAACATAGTTATACTTTCACAAGAAGAACGTATAAATGAAATTGCACAGATGCTCTCGGATGGAAAAGAAAGCAAAGAGTCTATAAATCTTGCAAAAAAGTTGTTACAATAAATTATTGGTTACCTTTATTTTAAAGCAAATTAAGTAAAGTAAAAATTTATGAAAAAACTATTTTTAATTATGATAGGTATAAGTAGTATTTTAAGCGTAGAGTCTATGGCTCAACAACAAACACAGGAAGAAAATTTCAAATACATTTTAGACGAATTTGCAGATTGCAAAGTTATGCGTTATCAATTACCCGATTGGGATAGTTTGACTCTGAAACAAAAACAATATATTTATTGCTTATCAGAGGCTACCCTTTGGGGAAGGGATATTTATTTTGACCAAAATTATAAACACAATCTTCTGATTCGCAAAGCATTGGAGTATATATTGAATAATTATAAGGGAGAAAAAAATACAAAGGAATACAAAGATTTTGAAGTATATGCAAAACGTTTTTTCTTTTCCAATGGTATGCATCACCACTATGGAGAAAAGAAATTCTATCCAGATTGTTCAAAAAGTTATTTCTCTTCATTATTAGATAATTACAAAGATAAAGAGTTTATTTTGGAGCAAATATATAACGAAAATATTGCTCCTATAAGAAGAGATAACTCTACAGATAAAGACATTGTAAAAACCTCTGCCGTAAATTTTTATGAGAACATTAGCCGACAAGAAG
>JAUNWC010000027.1 GCA_030540495.1 Bacteroidota bacterium | reverse complement strand
AGAAATTTTCCCTCTATCTGTTAGGGGGAAAGTTCTATTCTTTATTTGTGTTTGTATTGAACTTATTTTTTAACCTTTAATCTTTAAAAACCTTGGCAAAAAATAATAAACAACAGTTGGTTAGTTTTGCAACTGTGAAAAAATTTGAATACTCTGACTTTTTAGATATTCAACTTAAGTCGTTTAGAGACTTTTTTCAATTAGAAACAGATTCTGAGAGCAGAAAAAACGAGGGACTTTATAAAGTTTTTTCAGAGAATTTTCCAATAAGCGATGCAAGAAATAATTTTGTGTTGGAATTTTTGGACTATTTTATAGATTCTCCTCGCTATTCTATACAAGAGTGTATAGAAAGAGGGCTTACATTTTCAGTACCTTTAAAAGCAAAATTAAAGTTGTACTGTACGGATGAAGAACACGAAGATTTTGAAACAATAATACAAGATGTGTATTTGGGTATGATACCATATATGACTCCAAGGGGTACGTTCGTAATTAATGGAGCAGAAAGAGTTGTGGTATCTCAACTACATCGTTCGCCGGGAGTATTCTTTGGCACGAGTACCCATGCTAATGGTATGCAGTTGTATTCCGCAAGAATAATTCCTTTCAGAGGTTCTTGGATGGAATTTACCACGGATATAAACAGCGTTATGTATGCCTACATAGATAGAAAGAAAAAACTACCTATTACTACACTTTTGAGGGCTATAGGTTTCGAGACGGATAAGGATATTTTGGAAATATTCAATCTTGCAGAAGAGGTTAAAGTAACCAAATCAAGTATAAAGAAATATATAGGCAAACGCTTGGCTGCAAGAGTTGTTCGTACTTGGATAGAGGATTTTGTGGATGAGGATATAGGTGAGGTTGTTTCCGTAGATAGAACTGAAATTATAGTAGAAAGGGAAAAGATATTAGACGAGGAGGATGCAGAAAAGATATTGGATGCAGGTATCAAGTTTATACTTTTGCATAAGGATGATGCCTCTTCTGCCGATTACTCAATAATTTTTAATACTTTACAGAAAGATACAGCCAATAATGCCAAGGAGGCTGTGGAATATATTTACCGTCAATTAAGAAGTGCAGAACCACCTGACGAAGAAACTGCACGCGGTATTATAGAGAAATTGTTTTTCTCAGATAAGAGATATGATTTGGGAGATGTTGGTCGTTATAGAATCAACAAGAAATTAGATTTAAAAGTAGACCCAAGCATAAAAGTACTTACTAAGGAAGATATAATCTCTATCATAAAATATTTGATAGGACTTATAAATTCTAAAGCAGAAGTGGATGATATAGACCACTTAAGCAACCGTAGAGTACGTACTGTTGGAGAGCAGTTATATGCTCAATTTAATGTAGGACTTGCTCGTATGGCAAGAACTATCAAAGAAAGAATGAATGTAAGAGATAATGAAGTTTTCTCTCCTACAGATTTGATAAATGCCAAGACTTTGTCCTCGGTTATCAACTCTTTCTTTGGTACCAACCAATTATCTCAGTTTATGGACCAAATAAATCCATTGACTGAGATTACTCACAAAAGAAGAATTTCGGCTTTGGGACCTGGGGGTCTTTCAAGAGAGAGAGCGGGATTTGAGGTGCGAGACGTGCATTATACTCACTATGGTCGTCTTTGTACCATAGAAACTCCAGAGGGACCAAACATTGGTTTGATTTCTTCTTTAAGTGTGTTTGCAAAAATAGATAATTTGGGCTTTATTGAAACCCCTTATTATAAGGTAAAAAAAGGTAAAGTTGCCTTTAAAGAAGCACCTATATATCTTACAGCAGAAGAAGAAGAAAATAAGATAGTTGCTCAAGCAACTACAAAAGTAGATAATGATGGCAGAATCTTAGATGAAAGAGTAAAGGCAAGAAAACAAGCCGATTTCCCTATAGTTTCGCCAGAGCAAGTGGATTTAATGGACGTGGCTCCAAATCAAATTGCCTCCATAGCGGCTTCACTTATTCCTTTCTTGGAACACGATGATGCTAACCGTGCTTTGATGGGTTCTAATATGATGCGTCAAGCCGTTCCTTTGTTAAATCCAGAGATACCTTTGGTAGGTACAGGAATAGAGCCATACGTTGCCAAAGATTCAAGAGTGCTTATTACTGCCGAAGAAGATGGAATTGTAGATTTTGTAGATGCTTGTGAGATATCTATTATTTATGATAGAAACGAGGATGAGCGTTTGGTAAGTTTTGAGGACGACAAAAAAACTTACAAACTAACCAAATTCCAAAAAACCAATGACGGCGGTTCCATAAATCTTAGACCTATAGTACGTAGGGGAGACAAAGTTGTCAAAGGACAAATTCTTTGTGAAGGATATGCTACAAAGGACGGAGTCTTGTCTTTGGGAAGAAACCTTCATGTTGCATTTATGCCTTGGAAGGGTTACAACTACGAGGACGCTATAGTAATTTCAGAAAAAGTTGTAAAGGAAGATTGGTTTACTTCCGTACATATAGAAGAGTTTATAACAGAGGTTAGAGAAACCAAACGAGGCGATGAAGAACTAACAAAGGATATTCCTAACGTTAGTTTGGAGGCAACTAAGGATTTGGACGAAAATGGTATGATTAGAATAGGAGCCACCGTTAAGGAGGGCGATATTCTTGTAGGTAAGATAACTCCAAAGGGCGAATCTGACCCTACTCCAGAGGAAAAACTTCTTAGTGCTATATTTGGAGACAAAGCAGGCGATGTAAAAGATGCTTCTTTGAAAGTTCCACCTTCTGTTTCTGGTGTTGTTATCAACAAACAACTATTTACTCGATTCAAAAAAGATAGAGATTTAAGAGCAAAGAATAAGGATATTATAAAGAAACTTACCGATGATTTTGATGAGCAAATGACCAAGTTGAAGAAAAAACTTGTGGATAAGTTGTTTATCATTCTAACGGGTAAGACCTCGAATGCTATCTATTCTGCTTATAATGAAGAGTTAGTTGCTCCTAAGACCAAATTTACTCAAAAGATACTAATGAACTTGGATTACTCTGTTGTTAATTACAACGATTGGACAGCAGATGAAAAGACTAACAATTTGGTTAAACGATTGCTAAACAATTATAGTGTTTTAGTAAGAGATTTGAGAGGAAAATTAGAGAGAGAAAAATTTGCTCAAACCATAGGAGACGATTTACCTACAGGAATAAATCAAATGGCTAAGATATACTTGGCTAAGAAACGTAAGTTAAAGGTAGGCGATAAAATGTCTGGTCGTCATGGTAACAAAGGTATTGTAGCCAAAATAGTAAGAGAAGAGGATATGCCATTCTTGGAGGATGGAAAGCCTGTGGATATAGTATTAAACCCATTGGGTGTGCCTTCTCGTATGAACCTTGGACAGATATTTGAAACAGTTTTAGGCTGGGCAGGACATGAATTAGGTCTTAGATTTGAAACTCCTATTTTTGATGGTGCAACATTAGAGGATGTTAATGCTTATATGCGCAAGGCAGGTTTGCCTGAAAATGGAAAATGTTATCTTTATGATGGAGAAACAGGAGAGAAGTTTGACCAACCTGCTACAGTAGGATACGTATATATGTTGAAACTTCATCACATGATAGACGACAAAATGCACGCTCGTAGCATAGGACCATACTCTTTGATAACTCAACAACCACTTGGAGGTAAGGCTCAATTTGGAGGTCAGCGTTTTGGAGAGATGGAGGTATGGGCATTGGAGGCCTATGGAGCATCTCATGTTCTACAAGAAATGCTTACGGTTAAATCCGATGATGTAACAGGTAGAGCAAAAGCGTATGAAGCCATAGTAAAAGGCGATAATATGCCAACGCCGGGCATACCAGAGTCATTTAATGTGTTGATACACGAATTGCGTGGATTGAACTTGGAGGTTACTTTTGATTAATTGAAAAAAAGAGCATTTAGGATATGGCAATAAATAATAAAGAAGGTAATGTTAATAGTGTGTTTCATAGTATGACTATTAGCCTTGCTTCTCCCGACAGCATATTAAAAAGGTCAAGAGGAGAAGTAACTAAGCCTGAAACAATAAATTACAGAACGTATAAGCCAGAAAAAGATGGTTTGTTCTGTGAGAAAATATTTGGACCAGTAAAGGATTGGGAATGTCATTGTGGTAAGTATAAGAGAATAAGGTATAAAGGGCTTGTTTGCGATAGATGTGGAGTAGAGGTAACAGAGAAAAAGGTTAGAAGAGAGAGAATGGGGCATATACAATTAGTTGTGCCTGTGGCTCATATATGGTTCTTCCGTTCTTTGCCAAACAAAATAGGTGCTTTATTGGGTTTGCAAAGCAAGAAATTGGATGCTGTTATTTACTATGAAAAATATATAGTAATACAACCGGGTATAAAGGAAAAGGATGGAGTGGAAAGATTGTCTCTATTGGCAGAGGAAGATTATACTGCTATTATGGATAGCCTTCCACCAGAGAATGCACTTTTGCCAGACGAAGACCCTAATAAGTTTATAGCAAAAATGGGGGCAGAGGCCTTGTTTGAATTGCTTAAAGATTTGGATTTGGATAGTCTTTCTTACACTCTTAGAGATGCTGCTCACAGAGAAACTTCTCAACAAAGAAAACACGAGGCTCTAAAACGTCTTAATGTTGTAGAGTCTTTTAGGGAGGCAAATGCCAAAATGGAAAACAAACCAGAGTGGATGATAGTAAGAGTAGTTCCTGTTATTCCACCAGATTTGCGTCCTTTGGTTCCATTGGATGGAGGTAGATTTGCAACCTCAGACCTTAATGACTTATATCGTAGAGTTATTATAAGAAACAATCGTCTAAAAAGATTGGTAGAAATAAAGGCACCGGATGTTATCATGCGTAATGAAAAACGTATGTTGCAAGAGGCTGTGGATTCTCTTTTTGACAACTCTCGTAAATCGGCCGCCGTTCGTTCTGATTCCAATCGTGCATTGAAATCTTTGTCTGATAGTTTGAAAGGAAAACAAGGACGTTTTCGTCAAAATCTTTTGGGAAAACGTGTTGATTATTCTGGTCGTTCTGTCATAGTTGTAGGACCAGATTTAAAAATGCACGAGTGTGGTTTGCCAAAGGATATGGCAACAGAATTGTTCAAACCTTTTATTATTAGGAAGATACTTGAAAGAGGTTTGGTAAAGACCGTTAAGTCTGCCAAAAGAATAGTAGATAGAAAAGACCCTGTGGTTATAGAAATATTGGAGAATATTGTTAAAGGACATCCTGTGCTTTTGAACCGTGCTCCGACTCTTCACCGTTTGGGTATTCAAGCCTTTCAACCAAAATTAGTAGAGGGTAAGGCTATACGTTTGCATCCTTTGGTTTGTACGGGGTTCAATGCCGACTTTGACGGAGACCAAATGGCTGTGCATTTACCTTTGGGCAACGCTGCTATATTGGAGGCGCAACTTCTAATGCTTTCTTCTCACAACATACTTAACCCTGCCAACGGAGCACCTATCACTGTGCCTTCTCAGGATATGATTCTTGGTCTTTATTATATGACCAAAGAAAGACATACTGACGAAAACTTTGTTGTCAAAGGTGAGGGTAAGGCTTTTTATTCTTTTGAAGATGTTCAGATAGCATACAACGAAAAACAAGTTGATTTGCATGCAGGTATTACTTTGTATAGAAACAGCAAAGGATTGGAGTTCTCCACTGCAGTATATTTTGACAAGAAGGAAGGAAAAGAAAAAGGTTGTATAGGAATAGGAGAATCTTATTTCACCGAAAACGGAGAAAAATTAGAAATTTCCGCACAAGATATAGTAAGTTCCAAAAAAGGTTTGCATACCACAATAGGACGAGTATTGTTTAATATGCTTGTTCCAGAGGAATATGGTTATATCAATGTTTTGATAAAGAAAAATGTACTTAGAGATATTATAGGTAACGTTCTTAAAGTTTGTGGCTCAGCAAGAACAGTCCAATTCCTTGATGATATTAAGGATAAAGGATATTATATGGCCTTTCGTGGAGGTTTGTCTTTTAATCTTGCCGATGTCATAGTACCAGAAGAAAAAGTTAATATAATTTCAGATGCCGAAGGCAAAGTGGATGAAGTTGTAGCAAACTATCAAATGGGACTTATTACCAACAACGAGCGTTACAACCAAGTCATAGATATTTGGACAGAAGCCAATCGTAAGTTAGCCAACCATGTAATGCAACATATGTCAGCAGACCGTCAAGGATTTAATGCTGTGTATATGATGTTGGACTCTGGGGCGAGAGGTAGTAGAGAGCAGATACGTCAGTTGTCGGGTATGCGTGGTCTAATGGCAAAACCTCAAAAGGCAGGCTCTGGTGGAGCGGAGATTATAGAAAACCCTATTATCTCTAACTTCAAAGAAGGTCTTACTGTCTTGGAATACTTTATTTCCACTCACGGTGCTCGTAAAGGTTTGGCGGATACCGCTCTGAAAACTGCCGATGCTGGTTATTTAACAAGACGTTTGGTGGATGTTGCTCACGATGTTATCATAAACGAAGAGGATTGTGGAACCCTAAGAGGTATTCCTACAACGGCTTTGGTACGCAATGACGAAGTAGTTCAGTCCTTATACGACAGAATATTAGGACGTGTGACCCTACATGATATTATACACCCTCAGACAGGTGAAGTAATCGCAAAAGAAGGCGATGAATTGACTGAGGAAATATGCTTAAAGATAGAAGAATCTCCTATAGAAGAGGTAGAAATTCGCTCGGTGCTTACTTGTGAGTCTAAACATGGAGTTTGTGCAAAATGTTATGGACGTAACCTTGCTACTGGCAAACTTGTTCAAAGAGGTGAAAGTGTTGGCGTCATAGCCGCTCAGGCTATTGGTGAGCCTGGTACTCAGCTTACCTTACGTACATTCCACGTTGGTGGTGTGGCAGGTAATGCCGGCAATGTTTCTCAAATCAGAGTTAAGGATAAATGTAGCGGTACGCTTAGAATAGACGAATTAAGAGATGTGCCTTATGTTTATACAGATAACAATGGAGAGGAAAAACAATGTACAAGAGTAATAGGTCGTTCTGCCGAGATGCATGTTATCAACAGCGAAACCAAGAGCATACTTATGACAGCAAACATTCCATATGGAGCCTATCTATTCTTCAAAAATGGAGATGCGGTAAATTCTGATGATATTATTGCTGAGTGGGACCCTTACAACGCTCCTATTCTTTCTGAGGTTAGCGGTAAAGCCGTCTTTGAATCCATAGAAAAGGACGTTACATTTAGGGAAGAATCTGATAACGAAACCGGTCTTAACGAAAGAATTATCATAGAGACAAAACAAAAGTCCAAAAATCCTTCTATCACTATAATGGATGAAAATGGCGAGGTTATCAAAACATATGATATGCCAGTTGGAGCCCACCTTGTAGTAGAAGACGGAGCCGAGATGAAAGCCGGAGATATTCTTGCCAACATACCTCGTTCTTCTGCAAAAGCGGGCGATATAACTGGAGGTTTGCCAAGAGTTACCGAGTTGTTTGAGGCTCGTAACCCTTCAGACCAAGCCATTATAGCGGAGATTGATGGTGTTGTTTCCTTTAACAAGAAACTTAAACGTGGTAATAGGGAGATTATCATCACAGGAAGAACAGGCGAAAAGGTTTCTTATCTTATACCTACTTCTCGTCAGATACTTGCTCAAGAAAACGACTACGTTAAGGCAGGAACCACACTCTCAGAAGGAGAAATTGCTCCGGCAGATATTCTTAACGTTTTAGGACCTTTGGAGGTACAGAAATACATTGTCAATGAGGCACAAGACGTTTATCGTTTGCAAGGTGTGAAAATAAACGACAAACACTTTGAGGTAATTGTGCGTCAAATGATGCGTAAGGTAGAAATAGACGACCCGGGCGATACTCATTTTCTTGAAGGAGAGGCTATCAACAAGATAGATTTCCAAGAAGAGAACGATAAGTTATACGGCAGAAAAGTAATTACTGATTGTGGCGATAGTACAGAATATAGCACAGGTCAGATAATTACAGCAAGAGAACTTAGAGACGAGAACTCTTCTTTGAAGAGAAGAGACCTTAAGACTATGGAGTCAAGAGATACTCAGCCTGCTACTGCTCATCAAATACTTCAAGGTATAACTCGTGCTTCTTTGCAAACAAAGAGTTTCTTATCAGCGGCTTCTTTCCAAGAGACTACCAAAGTATTGACAGAGGCAGCCATAAGTGCAAAGATCGATGATTTGGAAGGTATGAAGGAAAATGTACTTGTAGGTCACTTAATACCTGCCGGTACGGGACTTAGAGAATACCAAAACGTATTTGTTGCCAACAGAGAGCAATTAGAATCTTTTAACAACGCATCTTTGCAACCTGTTAAAAGAGGTAGAAAATCAACTAAATAGAATTTTTTTTGATGTTTATATATAGTGTAACGTATTCAAGTGATGCGTTACACTTTTTTGAATGTAATAATTTTTAAATAAATAAACGATATGCAAGAGGATAAAGATAAAAAATTAGACATAGAACTTGATGCTCAAACGGCTTTTGGAGTTTATTCCAACTTACAGATAGTACAACATTCCATATCCGAATTTGTTGTAGATTTCTTACAAGTGATGCCGGGAATACCTAAGGCGCAAGTTAGAAGTAGAGTTGTCCTTGCTCCCATTCATGCAAAAAAAATGTTGTATGCATTGCAAGAAAACATTGCCCGTTATGAGAAACAATTTGGTAGCATAGAAGACAACACCGTTACAGACTATACAACCATTAACCCTATGGGAGAGGCATAAGCATTAGAAGAGAAGTAATTTTCTTTAATATTCTTATACTTAGTTGGATAATGACAAATATTCTTAATGAAAAAGGCGAGTTCTCAAAAAAATAAACTCGCATTTTTCATTAGAAAACAAAGGAGTCTAAGAAAAAATGAAGTATAATTTTATTATAAGGTTGTTGGCATTTCTTTTTGCCATATTTCCAACTCTGTTTTCTTTGGCTCAAACCAAAAACAATGCTTACGCTTACGTAACTTTGGATACTGTTTTTCTTAAAAAAGACACCTTAGATTTGTCTTTGGTTTTCTATATGCCTCACAATTGCAAAGTATCTTTTACCAATCAACGACCAGATAGCAACTCTATGGACATTTCTCTTTCGGTTGCTGCTGCTTTTACTGCAAGCAATTTAAAGGATGTAGTTGGAGACTATGTTGTTAGAGGCACTCTTTATAAAAATAAAACCGATGTAGAAACAGGTATTTGTCTTATTCTAAAAGATACTATCATTATAGATTCCATTCATAAGGCTCCTTTTTATAAATCTATGGCTCAAAAGAATAAAGGCTATTATTTTCAACAAATGCTAATCTTAAAAGACGGAGATACTGTGGAATGCACCATTTTCAGAAAACAGAAACCAACTTTTCGCAGGGCTTTGGTTATATATAATGGCAAAGGTGTAGTTGTGGAAAGTGTAAATAGATTGAGTTTTGAGAACTTTGCCAACACTTTAAAAGAAATGGGAATAAAAGACGCTATTTATCTTGATATGGGAACGTGGAGCGAAGGATTTGTTAGGCTCAAAGATAGGACTCTTTTCTCCATAGGTCATCTAAAATACAATACCAAACGACAAACCAACTGGTTACGATATATTTATCATTTAGAAAATCCCGCCTCCACCAAAGCCATAAGGACCAACAATAGGCACCACCCACACAAAAAATAAAAAGCATAAACGCCCACAGCAGATTGTTAGGTTATTTTAGGTTGGCATAGGTTGGAGCCGTTGGCTCCTAATAGGTTAGCATAAGTTGTTTTAGGTTAAGATAGGTTAGCATAAGTTGGAGGCAGAGCCTCCTATAAGTTAGCATAGGTTACAGCCACAGGCTGTTTTATAGGGCAGAGCCGTTGCTCTTTTTATACGCTTATAAAGTCTCCTATAATAACCTATCCCAACCTATAAGGAGCCAAAGTCTCCAACCTATCAGAACCTATGCTAACCTATCCCAACTTATAACAACCTATCCCAACCTACAAAAAAAAGGAGGCGTTAGCCTCCAAATTATTACAACTTATCAAATTAGAAGTTAATTTGTATTTCTAATTCATAGTCTTTGTATTCACCAATAGGATAATAGAGAAAAATCTTTTCTATCCAATTGTTTTTAAATGATGCAACCGGAACGCCATATACTACTATGCAATAATACCCGTTCTCAAATCCTGCTCTTGCATAGCATTTGCCTATTCTATCTAAACCACTTTCTAAGGTGTAGTAATAAACAATACCATCAAAATTAGAATTAAAAAAAACTTTTTCCT
>JAUNWC010000323.1 GCA_030540495.1 Bacteroidota bacterium | reverse complement strand
TCTTCTCAAAAGTTACATTGTCTTCTTTGCCTTTACTCTCTGCTTGAAACAAAACAATAGGACGAATATACCTACCTCCTTGTTTTTCTAAGTCTATGGCTTTTTTCTCAAGCGTATTCCTAAAATTGATAGCACTTGCTATAACATCATCAGCATTTTTCTTATTATAAACAATAACGGGCAACTTTACCATATTGTTTTGTTTCAACTTTATAGCATTTACAAAACTTATTATATTGCTTTCTTGCCTTGGTGTTGCTGTCAAATCCAAAATAAAGGACGGACGAATATCATTAAGTACATCTACTCTTATATCTGAGCCAAAATGATGACTTTCGTCTATAATAACAACAGGATTAAGATGTGCAAGCAAATTTATCAAAGAAGTTTCATCTGCTCCGTTTACGGTTTCACTACCTATAAAATTCTTAGTATGCTCCGATAAGAATTGATTCTCTTGAAATGCTTTCCTACCGTCTTTATTCTTTTTTGTAGCAAAGGACTGAATGCTTAAAACAAATATTGTCAATTGCTCTTGTAATTCAATAGGTGAAATACCATTACCCATCAATGCTGCTTGCTTATCCACAACGCAAACCCTATTGTTAAATAAAGAATTAAGTTTTTGTCTATATGGGTGATTGACATCTGATAAATTCTTATAAGTTTGCTTTAATATAGTGTCCGAAGCAACGAACCACGTGACAACCTTTGGCGACAAATCTACAAAATGATTAAATATATTGTTGATAGCATTACAAGCAATAAAAGTCTTTCCTCCCGCTGTTGGCACTTTCAAAGTTACGTTTGCCACTCCTTTAATATTATCTTTATATGCTTGCAAATACCTATTGGCTTGCAAAGGTAACTTAACTCCCTTGCTTTGCCAGTATTCAGAAAAAGCCTTTGAAGGAGAAGTGTTTTCCTTTAAGCAATCCAAAAAAACGTCTAAATCATCAAGTACTTCCTGTTGATAATCTTTTAATTCCATAATCTAAAATCTCCTTATATCCCTTGGTATCTTTTTAAATATAATATTGTGCTTTTTCATCAAATACTTGCTAAGCGAACAAGTATCGGCATAAACTATATATTGCTCTTGCTTTTCTGTTATTATGTTAAGAGTTTCTATTCCCAAATTGGTTAGTTTGTCTTTTTCGTAATAGAAATAATAGCCTGTCTCGTTGTAATTATCAAGCAAATATTCTCCATTTTTTCTTTGTCTTGTCAGTGGTTGCTTGGTTTCAGAATAGTAGATATATTGTCTTATCTTTTCTTCTTCTACTTGCTCGTTAAGGTTGTTATCTTCGTCAAATAAGTTCTGCCCTAATTCATAATAATCAAACTCTCCTCCCAAACCTTCAACATCTTTGTATCCTTTGGCAACTCTTTTCACTCTTTCGGCAGTAATGTTTTCGGCATAATCCAACATTTCTATAAGTATAAACTTCCTATTGCCACCATCTTCTTTATTTAGCGACAACACTGCATGAGCCGTTGTCCCACTTCCTGCAAAAGAATCTAAAATAATAGAATCTTTGTTGGTAGATATCCTTATTAATTCTTGTAGTAATTTATGTGGTTTAGGTGTGTCAAATTTTTCTCTATCATCAAATATTGCTTGAATTTCATCTTTCGCCGTACTAGATGTTCCAACACCTCGCATTATACTATCTGCAAAATAATATTGCTCTTCTTTTAAAAATGTTTTTATTCTTGGAACACCGAGCCCTTCCTTGGGATAATAAATTCT
>JAUNWC010000322.1 GCA_030540495.1 Bacteroidota bacterium | reverse complement strand
ATGTTTTTAATATAAATTTGGAAGACAAATGAAAAAAACATTCTTAATATTATTGTTAATAATCTGTTCTTGGAATTTGTTTTCTCAAAACTCTTTATTTGATTTAGCAGGAGATAAAACAAAAATAGATTACAACCAACAGACCATTGCTATTGCTTATTCTTCTATGAGTTGTCATTCTTGTTATGATGATATTCATAAATTTTTTGTTAGCAAGGATATTTACAACAAATTTAACGTTATTGTTTTTGCTAATATAGACAAAAAAGATAATAAGAATTTAAGTTACAAACGGCAGTTATACAATAAGATGAAAGAGCATTTTCCTTTGTGCAACAATATATATTTCAACTCTAAAAGAAAAGGCAAAAGCCCTGTTTTCTTTTCCAAGAGAATGACCAACTATTTGTTGCCAAACATATTTGTTATAAAGGAGGGAAAACTACAAAAATATTATTCTTCAAGCGAACAATTTCTAAAAGTTGTTGAGTTATGCAACATTTGGAACTCTGAGTAAAGACTATTGTATAAAAAAATAGGAGCCTTAGGTGTATGCTTATAAACTCTTATAAAAAAGGCTGTACTTGTAACCTATCCTAATCTATTACAACATATTCTAAAATATTGTAATTTTGCAGACAAAAGATAATTGGTTGCTAATGAAAGATAGGCTATTTATAGTTGTGCCTCTTTACAATGAAGAGGAGGTTTTAAGGGAAACGGCTAAAAGACTGAAAGAAAAAATACTTTCTTTGATAGAAGCAGATAAAATAAGTAAGGATAGTAAAATACTTTTTGTTAATGATGGCTCAAAGGACTCTTCTTGGGAAATGATAAAGGATTTGTCTATAGAGGACAAAGTTTTCAAAGGAATATGCTTGTCAAGGAACTATGGTCATCAAAAAGCCCTACTCGCCGGCCTAACTATAGCCAAAGAATATGCAGAGGTAATAATAAGCATAGATGCAGATTTGCAAGACGATATCAACGCTATGGACAAAATGTTGGATAAGTATGCAGAAGGGTTTGATATTGTCTATGGTGTTCGCTCCTCAAGAAAAAAAGATAGTTTTCTTAAAAGAAATACGGCTTTTGTTTTCTACAAATTTATGAACCTGATGGGAGCAGAAGTTGTTTATAATCACGGCGATTTTCGTTTAATGTCCAAAAGAGCAGTAGAGGAATTGTCAAAATTTGAGGAAGTAAATTTGTTTCTTAGGGGCTTGGTGCCAATGATAGGATTCAAAAGCACAAATATAGAATACACAAGAGCAGAAAGATTTGCCGGTGGGAGCAAATACCCTTTTACAAAAATGCTTGCTTTTGCAATGGATGGCATAACTTCTTTGAGCATAAAACCTATTATTTTTATAGCAAGGTTGGGACTTCTTATATTTTTTATTTCTCTTGTTGCTTTGATTTACACAATAATAAAGAATTTTTCTGGAGGTACTATTGTTGGGTGGTCGTCCTTGATGGCATCTATATGGCTTTTGGGAGGCTTGCAACTTTTTGCCATAGGAATAATAGGCGAATACATAGGCAAGATATACACCGAGACCAAACACCGCCCGAGATACATCATAAGCCAAAAACTATTGTAACTTATGCTAACTTATAACAACCTATTATAACTTATTTCTTCCTGATAACTACTCTTCTGTAAATAGTTTTGCCATTAATTTTATTTGCTCCACCACCTAATCCATTGTTTATCGTATGATTATCCAACCCTAAGATTTCAAACTGTTCGGGGCA
>JAUNWC010000321.1 GCA_030540495.1 Bacteroidota bacterium | reverse complement strand
TACAAATGCCTTTGCCTAAACACATAGACGAAAAGAAAGTAATAGCACATATAGACCCAAGCAAAGACGTTGATGGTTTTCACCCTATTAATGCTGGAAGAATGTTGCTTTCTTTACCAAGTTATCTTCCTGCAACTCCTTGTGGTATAGTAACTTTGTTGGAAAGATGTAACATAGAAACAGAAGGCAAAAATTGTGTAATTTTGGGCAGAAGCGATATTGTAGGCACACCTATGGCTGTGCTTATGTCAAGAAAGGGGAAAGACTGCACGGTTACCCTTTGCCACTCCAAGACCAAAAATCTAAAACAAATTTGTCTTCAAGCCGATATAATTATAGCAGCCATAGGCAAACCGGCTTTTCTAAAAGGAGATATGGTAAAAGAAGGAGCGGTTGTTATAGATGTTGGTATTCACAGAATAAAAGACGATAGCGAAAAGGGGTATTATGTTACGGGAGACGTGGATTTTGACCAAGTGGCTCCAAAATGCTCTTATATTACTCCTGTTCCCGGAGGAGTAGGTCCTATGACAATAGTTTCTCTTTTGTCCAATACCCTAAAGGCTTACAAGAAAGAAATATATCAATAAAAAAAATTTTGCGGTGTTTTTGTCTTTTTTTTAGAATAAAAACACCGCTATGTTTTTTGTGCTATGAATAACAAAATAAAACACATAGCCATACTTGGCTCTACTGGTTCCATAGGCAGACAAACCCTTGATATAGTCAGGCAAAACAAAGATAAGTTTGTTGTAGAGGTACTCACAGGAGGCAATAATGCCAATTTGTTGATAGAGCAAGCAATAGAATTTCAGCCAAATGCTGTGGTTATAGCCAACGAGAATAAGTATACGGAGGTAAAACAAGCCTTGCAAAACACAGATACA
This sequence comes from Bacteroidota bacterium, assembly GCA_030540495.1. Classification (GTDB taxonomy): domain Bacteria; phylum Bacteroidota; class Bacteroidia; order Bacteroidales; family P3; genus Scybalousia_A. The sequence goes on along the minus strand of JAUNWC010000321.1, from coordinate 874 downwards.
AAGGTTTTTGCAGGTGAGCAATCTATAAGAGATGTAGTAAAGTTTGATGATATAGATTTGGTTTTAACGGCTTTGGTTGGTTTTGCTGGTTTGGCACCAACTATTTCTGCAATAGAAGAAGGGAAAATAATAGCCTTAGCAAACAAAGAAACAATGGTTGTGGCAGGTGAGTTGATAACTTCTTTGGCAGAAAAAAAACATTCGGGTATAATTCCTGTGGATAGTGAACATTCTGCTATATTTCAGTGTTTGCAAGGCGAATATCAAAACCCGATAAAAAAAATATTACTTACTGCCTCTGGTGGTACATTTAGAGGCAAGACTTCTAAGGAATTAGAAAAAGTTACTCCTGCTCAGGCTCTTAAGAATCCAAATTGGTCTATGGGCGACAAAGTTACCATAGATAGTGCTACTCTTATGAATAAAGGTTTGGAGATGATAGAGGCAAAGTGGCTTTTTAATGTAGAGGCAAAAAATATAATTCCCCTTATACATCCTCAAAGTATAATACACTCTATGGTAGAATTTGAGGACGGGAGCATAAAGGCGCAGTTGTCTTTGCCCGATATGCATTTGCCCATAGCATACGCTTTGAGTTTTCCGTTTAGAATAGCAACACCTGTTGTGGAAACAGATTTTTTTAAACTCCAAAACCTTACCTTTGAACAGCCAGATAGAGAAACTTTTCCTTGTTTGGATTTGGCTTTCTATGCCATAGACAAGGGAGGTAATATGCCTTGCATAATGAACGCTGCCAACGAAATTGCTGTAGAAAAATTCTTAAAAGAAGAAATTTCTTTCCTTGATATACCTAAGATTATAACCTTGGCTATGCAGAATTGTTCCTTTATTGCAAAGCCAACATTGGAAGACT
>JAUNWC010000320.1 GCA_030540495.1 Bacteroidota bacterium | reverse complement strand
TTCTCTGTGATTTGGAATTAAAATTAAAACAAGATAATCTTTCCATAAATACAATCTCTATTATTCTAAGGAATATGCGAGCCGTGTTTAATTTCGCAATAACAAATGAAATAATATCATCCGATTGCTATCCTTTTAGACGATACAAAATAAAGCAAGAAGAGACGAGAAAGCGAGCTTTGTCTTTGGAGCAAATGCGGGCTTTAATAAACTTACATTGTGACAGTGATAAAAAAAGCAAGTTTAGAGATATATTTTTACTTATGGTATATTTGATAGGTATCAACACAAAAGACCTGTTAAATCTAAAAGAAATAACAAACGGACGTATAGAATATAAAAGGTGCAAAACTGGGCGACTATATTCCATAAAAGTAGAACCAGAGGCTATGGCAATAATAAACAAATACAGAGGTTCTGAGTTTTTGTTAGATATAGATAACAGAAATAATTTTGCAAATCATTTTGATAAGGTATTAAAAAAACTTGGCAATATTTCTTATGATGCAAACAATAGGAAAGAATTAGTTTCCATAGAACCTATGCTCTCTTCTTATTATGCCCGACATTCTTGGGGCTACATTTGCCTCCGAACTTGATATTCCAAAGGAAATTATTGCTAAAGCACTTGGTCACGGAAGTAAAACGGTAACAGATATTTATATAAATTTCAATACAAAGAAGATAGATGAAGCAAATAGAAAGGTTATAGATTATATATTAGGTAAGTAAGAAATTATAAACCAAAAATTTCTGCCATACGATTGGAATCAACCTTGCCTTTGTTACGCATTTCAACTGTACCAGTCAAAGAGTCGGGAGCATCATCATGAGCATTTTTACCAACTTTCATATAGTTATTAAGGGAGGTAAAAAACTCCGGAAATAGATTTTGCCATCCTATAGGCATATAGCATAAATTCTGTACTATGGCTGAATTAACATTGATTCTTACTTCTTTGTTATCACTTTGATGAAACCAATGAAAATAAGTTAAATTATTTCCCAATAATCTACATTGGCTCTCTACATTACGAGCAAAGCCTCTACCTCCATTATTACTTTCTATATTACAAACTTGTACTTGGTGTTTTGTTAACATTTCAGCAAGTCTTGGCTCTGTATATTCCATTGGCTTTTGAGTATAAAGTACATCTATAATATAATTGGCAATTTCTGTTTCATCATAAATAATAGCACACAAATAATCTGCTCCCGTATCTGCTGTATCTACATAGGCTTTTCTCGTTTTTTTATAAGGAGGAATTGTTTCGTACTCCCTAAAGCCTCGCTCATACATTAGCCCATCTTTTGGTTTAGGATTTTGTTGATACAGACTTTCAAAAACGTGAGGATTTCTTTTGCGTATTTCTTGGAGTTTTTCTAATGAATGTCGTTCTGCCCAAAGAGGCTCTCCCTCTTGCCTTTGGTCATATGTTGTTGGTTTTCCTTCTTTTATAGCTTTATAGGTAACAACAATCCAACCATTAATATTGTTTTTATCATAAATACCTTGCTCTCGCAATAACCTACCTGCAAGGTCGTCTTCGTGCCAACGAGTAAATACTATAAGTTGTTGGCTTTCATTATGAAGTCGTGTCTCGGCAATAGTGTCATACCAATCCGATACATTTTCTCGTATGGTAGTACTCCAGGCGGTTTTTGCATCCTTATATAAATCGTCCATTATAAGAATATCCACAGGTTCTCCTGTTAATGCACATCCAACACCAACCGTTTTAAATCCTCCCTGATAGGTTGTAATAGG
>JAUNWC010000319.1 GCA_030540495.1 Bacteroidota bacterium | reverse complement strand
GACTGCAATAAAATACCTAATTTTGCACCTTATAATAATATAAATGTATGGATGTTTTTCAACAGAATTTTGAGATAAGAGAAATACCTCTGAGTATAAAATCATATAAACAAAGAGTAGAAAAGTTTTTACAAGATAATGATTTAAGATTAGACGAGGTTGATTATTATGCGGGTATTTTTCTTGTAGGTGATGATAAATTGCTTGGAGGAGGAGGATTGAAAGGCAATCTAATAAAATGTCTTGCCATTACAGATGATTTGCGACAAACAGGTATGGGAGCAAAACTGATTTCTCATCTTTATTTGATGGCAATCAATAGTGGAGAAAATAATGTAAAAGTATTTACCAAACCTCAAAATAAAGATATATTTACTTCGCTTGCTTTTAGGTTGTTAGCCTCTTCAGATAAAGCAATACTTTTGGAGAATGGAGACGGGCTAAAAAAATATTGCAACTATCTTTCTTCTCTAAGAAAAGAGGGTGAAAACGCATGCATAATTATGAATGCAAATCCTTTTACTCATGGGCATAGATATCTTATAGAGCAAGCCTCTAAGGAGGTTGATAATCTTTATATAATAGTGGTAAAGGAGGATAAAAGTTTGTTTTCTTACAACGAAAGGCTACAAATGATAAAGGATGGAAGCAAGGATATAAATAATGTAACTGTTTGCGAGGGAAGTGATTATCAAATATCCGAAACAACTTTTCCTACTTATTTTCTTAAAGAATTAACCTCTGCAAGTCAAACTCAAATTAGTTTGGATTTGGATTTATTTGTTAAACATATTGCTCCGTGTCTTAATATAAAGAAAAGATTTGCAGGCTCTGAACCAAGTGACACTTTAACAAAAGAGTATAACAAATTGATGTCTAAAATTTTGCCATCAAATAATATAGAATTTGTAGAAATAGAAAGAAAGGAAAATGAGTTTGGTTTTATCTCGGCTTCCAAACTAAGAAATTACCTTAAGGATTTTGATTTCTGCAAGGCAAGTCAAATGGCTTATCCAACTTCTATTCCTTCTTTGCTTAGTTTTTTTGCTTGTTTTTGTTTGCAAACGGAGTTGAATACAACACCCAAGCCTGGTTTGGTAGATAAGCAAGACAATGGTGCTCATAAGGATATGGATTATAATCTTATGTACAATAGTATAAAAATATTGAAGCCTTATTTTTATCATCTTTCTTATTTGGCATACAATGAAGAAATTTTATCCATCAAGGATATTCAAACCATAGGAGCGCAAGCCGAGAAGGCTATGTTTCTTGCTACCAAAGGAGTAAATACATACAAAGGAGCATTGTTTTCTATGGGAATAGTTTTACTTGCTACCACATTGGTGTATAAAAAACATAAGTTTGTAGAAAAAAATCTCTTGCAAAATCAAATAAAGTCTCTATCTACTCAATTTTCTCAACCAACTGATACACACGGAGAAAAAGTATTGAAAGAAAACAATGTAAAAGGTGCTTTGCTTTCGGCTATGGAGGGCTATGTTTTGCTTTTTGACAAGTGGTTGCCTTTTGTAAAAGATAATGGTTTTGATAACTCTTCTTTGATAAAACTATTGCTCTTTATAATGACCGATTTGGACGATACTAATATTTATTATAGAAAAGGCAAACAAGTAGCCTTAGAAGTTAAGCATAGAGTAAAGAAAGTATTAGAAAATTTTTCTTTATTTGAGGTAGAACGCTTAAATAATGAATTTATAAAGGAAAATATTTCTCCCGGCGGAGCGGCGGATATGCTGTCTTTAACG
>JAUNWC010000318.1 GCA_030540495.1 Bacteroidota bacterium | reverse complement strand
TGGCATAAACATGAAAAAACAAAGAAAAATTTGCTAATCCCTTATCTTTTTTTCTATGGCTTCCAAATCTTTTTTAAATGATTTATTAATGTCTATACTATTTTCTACCACTTTGCAAGCATGTAATACTGTTGCGTGGTCTTTTTTGCCACACTTTTCTCCTATGGAAACCAAAGGCTCTTTCGTCAATTTTCTTGATAAATACATGGCTATATGTCTTGCAGTAACTATTTCCACCTTTCTTGTTTTGGACAACATAACCTCCAAAGGTATATTAAAGTAACCGCAAACAACTTTTTGAATATACTCTATTGTTATTTCCCTTGTATTGCTCTTTACAAATCTATCTACTATCCGTCTTGCCAAATCTATGGTTATCTCTTGTTTGGAAAGAGAAGACTGTGCTATAAGAGAAATCAACGCTCCCTCCAACTCTCTAACCGAAGTATTTACACTATAAGCCAAATATTCTATAACATCCTCTGGCATAGTTGCTCCACCATCATTAAACAATTTTTGTTTTATAATTTTTATTCTTGTATCCAAATCTGGCACCTGCAACTCGGCATTAAGCCCCCATTTCAAACGAGAAAGTATTCTTGGCTCCAAGCCCGATATTTCCGAAGGTGCTTTATCTGAGGTAACTATTATTTGTTTGCCAACAGTGTAAAGTCCATTAAATATTTGAAAGAAAACATTTTGAACGCTCTCACGTTTCATAAATTGTATATCATCTATAATAAGCACGTCTATAGCCATTTGGTAAAACTGCAAAAAATTATTTACCGTATGGTGTTTGACCGCATCGGCAAACTGCTGAAAAAATTGGTCAGCACTAACATATAAAACAGTTTTCTCGGGGTGCAGACGTTTGGTTTCCAAACCTATGGCGTGAGCCAAATGAGTTTTTCCCAAACCTACATTAGAATAAATGAAAAAAGGATTAAAAGCCGTTTTGCCTGGATTTTGTGCAACAGCATAGCCTGCACTTCTTGCCAATTGGTTGCAAGAGCCTTCTACAAAATTGTCAAAACTATAATTTTCATTGAGTTGAGAGTCTATGTTCAAAGGTTTTATACCCGGAATTACAAAAGGATTGATAACATCGTTATTTGTATTATCGGGTATCATTATCGGCACTCTTTTCGGAGGATTTATTGTCATATCCTTATTTAAGGAAGGGTAAGTCTGTTTGTTTGTATTGTCAAAAGGAGCAGTGTATAAGAGTTTTGCATCCGGGCCTATAACCTTACGAATGGAGGCACGAAGTATTGTGATAAAGTTGGCTTCTATCCATTCATAGAAAAACACACTCGGCACCTTGATGGTAAGAGTCTCGTTTTCCAAAGACACCGCCTCCAAAGGCTTAAACCATGTTTCAAAAGCATCGTTAGTAATGTTATCTTTGATAATCTCTAAACATTTATTCCAAACCTCCTGACAATTACAATTTTTCATATTACTCTCTTGTCTTATTTAAGTTTCTTTTTATCCTTTTTTACGAAACACAAAATTATAAAATAATTTCATACATTTTTTTTTATTTTTTCTTGCATATTTAAATATTTTTATATACAAAATTTTCCTCTTTTTGATATGATTTTTTACGATAATTTCTCTTTTTATTCTGATTTTCTTATACCTATAAGGATTTTTGTTATCAACAATCATTAGTTAATAACATCAATGCTATATAAAAAACTTTTTAGAAAAAAAACTTTTTTCAACATTTTTTTACATTTGTAACTATATTGTTATAATCATTTTTATAT
>JAUNWC010000317.1:283-1813 GCA_030540495.1 Bacteroidota bacterium | reverse complement strand
TACTCTGGATAATTTCCTTCAATATATTTTTTAAGTAAAGCAGCGTGCGATAAAGCTTTTTTAGAGTTTAAATCTTCATTTGTATTATAATCTAAAAATACTATATCTTGCTTCTTTGACAACTCCTTAATCTTTTCAACCAGCTCATGCACTTCCCTCACATTATCTAATACCCACTTATAAGTCGGCAAATATATCAACATCCTTGCATGATAATAATCTAACAACTCTTTTCCATAAACGCCTTTCCTATGCCCTAAAACTCTACCATACTTTTTAACATGCCTTTTCAAATGCCTCATACTATCGTTTTTAAATAAACTAACATCAACATCAGCATTTTTAAAAACTTTCAGTCCCTGCCAAATTGCCTCCACACAAGTAGCCGTTATCCCCTCCGTAAAAGGAACAGGTATGTTTCCGTGAGGGTAAAAAGGACTTAATATCCTTAACCTTTTGTACTTAGATCTTGATGTAATATCCAAAACCTTAGCATTAGGGAATTTCTTCTCTAAAGTTTCTTTTTTTGTTCTTCTACCTTTAATATATATCATAATTTTGTTTAACTTTATAATAATAAAAAATTTAAAGTATTTTTTGAAAATTTATTATACCATTCTAAAAGTGTAGTCATAAAACTTTTAGTAATTATTGGATTATCTAGGTTTAAAATATATTTTGCAGGAACGAAATTCTTTACCAATATTTCTGCCTGATGATGTTTAAATTCAGAATCATCTTTCCTTAAAAAATGTTTTTTTGTTGCTTGTAAATTTACATAATTCTTTATAAAATCCAAATCAGTCCCTATTTTATGATGTGCATCCGTAGCATTTATATCAGAGAATTTAGTATCTTTCCATAAAGCAACTTTTATATCTATCTCTAACAATACGACAGTTTTACCTTTTGCTGTTAATTTACTATAACTCATAGGATGATCATCACAAAAACTCAATCTAACATAATCCTCAAGCCCATACCTTTTATCTAAATTTCTTGATATTACACCTCCTCCTGCATTTGGTATTTTTATTCCTTTTTCTTCACAATCTTTCCAAGAATACAAGCCACCGTGTTTCCTTATAGATTCTAAATTATCAAAATCGGTAAAATGATAAAAACAAGTAATTTCTTCTTCCTGCAAATATTCTATAATCTCATCCACAGAACTTTTGTAATTTTGTTCTTGTTCCTTAGTAGTAGAAATTATTGTCTTGTGGTTTTGGTTAGCATTTACCTTAGAATTTAACTTATTTTCAAGTTCTTCAAGTTTATCAACTGCCTCTGTTATACCTTGTTCTACAACTTTCTTATACCAATATACTGCTTGTTCATAATCCTGCCCAACACCAATACCATTTTGATAACAAAATGCTAAATTGAATTGTGCATCAGCATAACCATTTTTTGCTGCGTTGTTATAATGTATTACTGCTTCTATGAAATTATTACTTACCACACACTTATTAGCCAATTTAAACTCATTCTCGGCTATAATCATTCTACACCACGCATTTTCAAATAAAT